>CALVBV010000006.1 GCA_944325815.1 Candidatus Gastranaerophilales bacterium | reverse complement strand
GATTTTGAAAGAATATTTTCAATACCTGCAAGTTCAAGAACTGAACGAACAGCACCGCCGGCGATAATACCGGTACCTTGAGAAGCCGGTCTAAGCATTACGGCACCTGCACCGGAACGTCCTGTAATCGGGTGCGGGATAGTTGTTTTGAATATAGGAACTGTGATTAAGTTCTTTCTTCCGTCTGCAATAGCTTTTTGAATTGCTATAATAACTTCTGAGGCTTTAGCGCATCCGACTCCGACTTGGCCTTTTTGGTTGCCGACAATAACGATAGCTCTAAAGCTTAATTTTTTACCGCCTTTAACTACTTTTGTAACACGTCGGATTTGAACAACCTGTTCTTTCCATTCAGATTCAGGTTTTGCTTCGTGAGTTTCGACTCTTTTCTTTCTTCCGCCTCTTTGTTTTTTTACAGGCGCTTCTGTAGCTTCGACAACAGCTTCATCCACAACAATTTCTGTGTTTTCAGTTTCTTCTGCTGTTGTTGTTTCTTCGGCAGCTTCTGCCGCTTCAATTTTTTCTTCTTCTGTCATGTTATACCTTTCCTATTTTTCTAACATCTTTTTATTTTTTTATTTGAATATACAAACAACAAAAACCTCCGTAATCCGGCGTTTAATATATATTCAAATGTGGGTTATTTTCTGACAGAAAAATTGTATAACAAATATGCTTAAATATCAAGCAGTACCCGTAAAATTTCTTTACATTATCCTGTAACAAGCTTGGATAGGGCATAGTGTATGTAGTACGCGTACGCAATTCCAAACAATGCGCCGATAAAAACTTGCAAAGGCGTATGTCCAAGCAGTTCTTTTAGTTTTCCTCCGAGTTCGACAAGTTCGTGTTTGTAGAAATCTTCTATTATTTTATTAAGACAGGCTGCTTGTTTCCCAGCTGCTCGGCGTACGCCGGCTGCATCGTACATCACTATAAATGCGTAGCCAAGTGCTATTGCAAATTCAATTGACTGAAAACCTTGGATTAAGCCTACAGCTGTAGATAAACCCATAACTCCTGCGGAGTGTGAACTCGGCATACCGCCCGTAGTGGTAAACAGACGCAAATCTAATTTTCTCTTTGATATCAAATGTAAAACACATTTTATAATCTGGGCAACTACTATTCCTGAAAACGCAACAAATATTACTTCATACCCTGTACAGTAAATTTGTGATATGTCCATTAAACACTCCTAACTTGAAACTCTCGACTTCAATTTTTCTAAAATCTCTTCAAATATTTTTGATTTGTACTTGCCTATTATATCATAACAATCTTTTATCAGACAATTAAATTTATTTTCAGCTTCCTCCAGGCCGTATAAAGAAACGTACGTAAGCTTTCCGCTTGCTTTATCTTTGCCGGTGGTTTTACCCATCTCTTCAAAAGAAGAAATTTCATCCATTATGTCATCATATATTTGGAAAGCCAGTCCGAATTTAGTTGCAAATTCATCAAATTCATTGATAGTGTTATTGTCAGCATCTGCAATTATTGCGCCTGTTCTGACAGCAAGACGGAACAGAACAGCAGTTTTATTCAAATGAATAAAGTCCAGTGTTTCTGCCGGGGTTTTTACCAGTTTTCCGCCTTCTGATTCAATATCCACAACCTGGCCTGCTATAAGGCCGTAAGCACCTGCAAATTTTGTATACTCGTGCAGAATTTTTACTATTTGTTCAGAAGTTAAGTCTGTTGATTTTTCAATAATAATCTGCGGTGCAAATGTTAAAAGAGCATCTCCGGCAAGCACTGCGGCTGCTTCTCCAAAAACTTTATGGTTAGAAGGTTTGCCGCGTCTGAAATCATCATTATCCATACAGGGCAGGTCGTCATGTATAAGGCTTTGAACATGAAGCATTTCTATAGCGCAGGCAGTCGGCATTGCTTTTTTTATATCTGTACCAAGAAGTCTTGTTGTTTCAAGGCACATTATCGGTCTGAGCCTTTTGCCGGGAAGCGAAAGCGTGTATTTCATTGCCTTAAAAATATCTTCCGGATAGCGGAGTGGAACATACTCATCCAAATATTTATCTATTAAATCAATCAATTCCTTCATTTTTTATATCCTTATAAATGTTTTGTTTTCGGGTATTTCGTGCACTTTGACGTTTTTTTGTGCTGATTTTTACGGCTGTTTTATTATTGTGCTGTTTATGGCTGGTCTCTGCTTTAATACCCTGATATTTTACCCGTTCTTTATATTCTTTTGCTTCATTGGCAAGTTCTATATAACTTTTGTACCGCGTTTCATCAATTTTATCAAGATTGTCTTTTACTGCGCACCCGGTTTCCGTAATATGTAGGCAGTCTTGGAATCTGCATTGTTTCTTGAATTTGGAGATTTCCGGGAATAGCAGGTCAACTTCGTTTGGCATAAGGAAATCAAATTTTAGATTACTGAATCCAGGTGTGTCAACAATTCTGCTATCATTATCAAGCGGAATAATTTCACAGTGTCTTGTAGTATGAGTGCCTCTTAGTGTTTTTTCACTGATTTTTTTGGTTTTTAGGTTCAATCCCGGAAAAACAGCGTTGATTAAACTGGACTTGCCAACGCCGGAGGAACCGCAGAGAACGGATGTTTTGCCTTTAAGCAGGGATTTAAATTCTTCTGTTCCGTATCCTTCAAGTGCTGAGGTGAAAAGAATTTCATAGCCGAGCGGCTCATATATTGAGAATACTTTTTCAATGGTTTTGTCGTCTTCGGACAGGTCATTTTTATTAAAACATAAAACGGTATTAAGATTATGATATTTAGTTAGTGAAATATATCTGTTTAGCTGTGAAAAATCTAATTCCGGCTCTTTTACCGCGGATACAATTATAACTCTGTCAATGTTGGAAACCGACGGGCGTGTAATAAAGTTTTTTCTGGGCAGTATTTTTTCGATTGCACCATCTGAAAACTCTACGTAATCTCCGACAAAAATTTTTTGTTTTTGTTTTTTTAGGACTTCTCTTACTTTACATTCAAAAATTTGGTTGCCGCAGTTTATATAATAGAAATCCGAGTGAATTTTGAATATTTGTCCAATAGTCATACAATAATTTTATCACAAATCAAAACATTTCCTTCTTTTTTAACGCCTCACATGCTAATCGGGCACGTGAATGCTTAATAAGTTGGGGAGTTAAGAATATCTTATATTGACTGACTATTCTGCCCGCAATACAATATGTGATAAAACCTTTTTTTAAGAATCAGACTGGGCAGTTTAAGAAATGACAGAATTAAAACAAACAGAACTATTATCTCCTGCCAGGGATAAAGAAACCGCGATTGCGGCGATTGATTGCGGTGCAGACGCTGTTTACATCGGTGCCGGATCTTTTGGTGCAAGGAAAAATGCGCCTAATTCGCTGAATGATATTCAGGAGGTTGTTAATTACGCTCATAAATTTTGGGTAAAAGTATTTGTTACGGTGAATACGATACTTACGGACAGCGAACTTGAAGAAGCTGTCAAACTTGTAAAAGATTTGGATAAAATCGGCGTAGACGCTGTTATTGTTCAGGATATGGGACTTTTAAAGCGTATTATTGATGAAAATATTCAAATGCCGGTTCACATAAGCACGCAATGCGATAACAGGAATTTAGAAAAAGTAAATTTTTTCAATAAAACCGGAGTATCCAGAGTAGTTCTGGCAAGAGAATTGTCTCTTGAAAAAATTAAAGAAATTCACAACGCCAATCCGGAACTTGAACTTGAAGCATTTGTGCATGGGGCTTTATGTGTATCATACAGCGGACAATGCTACTTAAGCCAATATATAGGCGGACGTTCTGCCAACAGGGGTGAATGCGCACAGCCTTGCAGAAAAAAGTATTCTGTAGAGACTACAGGCGGAAAAATTTTGGCTCAAAACATTCACGCTTTGTGTCTTAAAGATTTTAACGCCTCAAAACATTTAAAACAAATGATTGAAAACGGAGTTTATTCTTTCAAAATAGAAGGAAGGCTCAAAGAGGCGGGGTATGTTAAAAATATTACGGCATACTACAGGCAGGAACTTGATAAATACTCAAAAAAATCTTCCTCGGGAAAAGTTTTTATTTCATTTGCCCCGAATCCGGAGAAGAGCTTTAACAGGGGTTTTACCGACTATTTTCTTGAAAAAAGAGGCGAATGTTTTAACTTTGCTTCCCCAAAATCGCAGGGAGAATATTTAGGCACAGTTAAGGAATGCAAAGACGGATATATAAAAATAGAGACCCTAAAAGAGCTTCACCCGCAAGACGGTTTATTTTACGAGGGGGATGGTTTTTTAATAAATAAAATTATAGATGATAAAATTTATCCTAATAAGCCGGTTAAAATAAAAACCGGAGTAAAGATTTTCAGAAACAGCGATGTGGAATTTGAAAAAGAGTTGAATTTTCCGGCAAAACGCCGGATTGGAGTAAATATAAGAGTTGAAAACGGGGTTATAAACCTTATTGACGAGGATTCAAATTCAATAGAGTTAAACTTGACGCAAGGTGAGAAGGCAAAAAATCCTGAAAAAATGAAAGAGACATTTATAAAACAGTTTTCAAAGACAGGCGAGAGTGATTTTTATATAATTAATATGAAAATCAATTCAGAGCTTCCGTTCATGCCGGTAAGCAGGATTAATGATTTGAGACGGGAAGCCTTCAAAGATCTTATGGAAGAGCGATTAAAGAATTATAAGCGGGAAATACCTAAGAAATTAAATTATACCCAATATTACAAGGATTCAGTTGATTATAGAGCGAATGTTCATAATAATACAGCAAAAGAATTTTATGAGCAGTGCGGCTGCAGGGTTGAAGAAATGAGCCTTGAGACAAAGCTTCCCAAAAGGCAGGTTGAACTTATGCGTACAAAGCATTGCATAAAATTTGCGCTTGGCATGTGCAAATCTCCTCAAGAGCTTATCCTCCGGGATGAATACGGAAAAATTTATCCGCTCTTATTCGACTGCGGGAATTGTGAGATGGCAGTATTATCTACGCCAGCTGTTCCTGCTCATAAGCAGCCTTAAACTGCGCAAATTGAGCAGCGTCCATATTTTCAATCGCCGCAATCTGGTCTTTTAATGTTTTTATCTGCTCATCAATAGAAGCTATTGTCTGTAATGTTTCTTCTTTTGTAAGTGTCTGTGAAAACAATATTGAATCAGAATACTCTTTACCCCAGCTACCTATTGCCATAGGTACTCTGGATGCAGGTGCTGTCAGAATAATTCCAAGAGACTCCCGGAACTTGCCGGCTTCCTTTCCGCCTATTGCAAGCTGATAATCATTTTTCAGATAATTCAACGGCTTATACCATTTGCGTTTTACATCCAAAGATGGGATATATTCCGCTAATTCAGAAGCATTTTTATCAGGTTTAGCAGCCAAATTCCTCATTAAATTTTCCTTTGTCTTTATTAAATTTTGCAGCTCTTTATTGTACATATCCTGCATTCTCAGAGCCTGCTTTTTAAATGTCATAAACTCTTTAGCAGAAATTTGCATTCCGTTAAAATCATAATCACCGCTTGAATTTTTGGTATATGTATCAACGTATTCTTTATTAAATGTCGCTGAATTATCCTTCATAAGCTTATCGTAATCAGCCTTTGTTTTAACTCTTGAGCCTAAACTTCTAAGCTCGGTCAGATTATATTCAAGATAAGCTTTCTGTTCCTCTAAAAGAGCTTTTTTAGCCGAATTAGTTTCTGCCGTAATTTTATTATTTAAATTATTTATCTTATTATTTAAATCAGTTTCAATTTGTTTGTATTTCTTATCAAAACGGGCTTTCCAGCTATTAAAGCTCTGCCAGGCATCTTTTACCTTGGAACCGTAAGCCCTTCTAAAGCCTCCAAATCCGCCGCCTTTTGCAACAATTAATGCCTTATCAGCAGACATTGCCTGCTTTGTTGCGCGCCAAGCATTAACAGTCATATCACGTCCGAAGTTAGAAATGCTTTCTCCCATTCTTCCAAAGAAGCTGGTTTTAGGTGCAGCTGTGCTTGCAGCAGACGGATTAGAAAGCCTAAAGCCTTTGCCCATGCCTCTCAGACCAAATGCGGAGGTTATGCCGACAATCGCATGAGCAACAATATCCTGCTGGGCTTTGTCTATTTGTTCTTCTGTTTTTGCTTCATTAAGATTTTTAATTCCTTTTGCGACTCCGACAGCTCCGCCTGCAACACCAACTGCTGCAAGTCCGTATCCTATTGCCGGCCCTATAACAGGTATAAAACACGCACCTACTGCGGCTGCGGTAACTGCCACATTTCTTAAACATTTTTTCCAGTTCCAGGAACCGTCTTTTTCAATCCCAACCAGGGCTTTACCCATATTCACCACAGCAGTACCCGCATTTGAGAGCCATCTTAAAGCTTTGCCTCCAAAGCCCATTTTCTTTGTATCAGCTCTTAATGTTGAACTGCCGTCTTTGTTTTTAGAAGTCTCTATCTGGTTTTTCGTGCTTTCTATCTCTTCTATATTTTGTTCAAGAGGCTTTATAATTTCTGTTTTTTCTTCTTTTAATTCAAAAAGTTTGAGAGATTCTTCAAACTTCTTCCTCTCAGCCTCAACTTCTGCCTTAATTCTCTTTTGATAATCCTCAAAGGATTCATTTCCGGTATTTGATGAACTTGAGCTTCCGCCTAACGTAAAATTGAAATTATACGGATTAAAAAATGTATTACCAAAAGACGGAATCCACGTCTGATTATTCCATGCCAAATTATTATACATTCCAAAATTGTTTCCCATAATAAATCCCGAATTTAATATCCCATTACTTATATAAAGCTTTTATATTCATAAAAATTGCCTTTTGTTAACAAAAATTTACAAACCACTTGGCTGATAATTTTTTTGATATACTAAAAACATGAAGTGTGGTTTTGTAGCAATATTAGGGAGGCCTAATGTTGGCAAATCAACTCTTTTGAATCAAATACTGGGACAGAAGATTGTAATCGCGACAGACAAGGCTCAAACTACGAGGAAAAGAATTAAGGGTATTTTAACAGACGAAAAGGGACAAATAATATTTATTGACACCCCCGGAGTTCATAGACCCCTTAATAAATTGGGAGAGTTTTTACTGGAAGAAGCAAAGGTCGCTGTTCCTGATGCGGACTTAGTGTTATTTCTTGTAGACGGATCTGAACCCGCCGGCAAGGGGGACAAATGGATAGTCCAAAACATTTTGGAAAATGCTAAAATACCAGTGGTATTAGTCATGAACAAAATGGATAAAATTAAAAATATTCAAAAGGCAGAAGAAAACTTGATGTCCTATAAAACACTCTTCAAAGAAAATATTCCGGTAGTAAGAATATCTGCAAAAACCGGAAGAAACAAAGATACTTTAATATCAAATATATTAAAGAAACTCCCTGAGGGAGAAAAATTATATCCGGATGATATTGTCACAGAAGAGAGCATGCGCTCTGTTACGGAAGAGATTATAAGAGAAAAGATTTTATTAAATACACAGGAAGAGATTCCGCATTCTGTAGCAATAAAAGTTGATAAGTATGAAGAAAATGAAGAGATTGATAGAATTTATGCAACAATATATTGCGAACAGCAAAGCCAAAAGGGCATACTAATAGGAAAAGGCGGAAGCCTTTTAAAGACAATCGGGACTGAGGCAAGAATAGAATTAGAAAATATAGTGGAGAAAAAAGTGTTTCTGAAACTGGAGGTCAAAGTTGAAAAAGATTGGCGAAAAAAAGAAAAATTATTGGAAAATTTCGGATTTAAATCCAAAGATCAATAGCAAAAATAAGTTTTATGTGTTTTATTAATAATGTGTAGTGTGTGTTAGGAGATTTGGTATGATAGTACAAAATGTTAATCAATCTTTAAGGACAAACAAAAATTACAGCCGCCCCCAACAGCCGGCTTTCAAAAGAAACTGGGCTGAACATGCAAGCTGGGGGGCAAATTACATTAAAGAAACAGGAAAAACAAATTTTAAACTGTTTTCTTTTCCGGACGCAAAGGCCGTATTTGTAGAAATTGCAGATAAAGCTGTTGCCGGACTTTCTAATATTCGTGAAAGAGTTGTCCACATCCTTGGCGCAGCCGGTACCGCACTTGCAATTACAAGCGTGCACAGCAAAGATGACGAATCAAAAGTTTTTCCTATGGAAAAGAAAGACGGGGGAATCTTTGAAGCTAAAGATATAGACGCAAAACCGGAGGATAAATATCGTTATATCATTGTAGATAAAAATAGTGATATAACTATAGTAAAAGATCCTTATGCAAAGAAACAGGAAGATATTCACGGCTGGAGTTCTGTTTATAATCCTGATAATTATGAATGGAAAAATACAGACTGGCTTAAAGGAAAAGACTCCAGGCGTATTGTCAGAAAACCGCACGAACCTTTAAGAGGTTTGAAAAATTTAGTTATAGAAGAGATTAATATTCCAACCCTTTCGGATGAAGGAACTTTTGAAAAGGCAAAAGCGCAGATTGATGCGATTGCTCAAAGAGGTATTGCAACCGCAATAGAATTACTTCCCGTAGAAAATACCTATTCACAGCAATGGGGTTATGATGGGGTTGATAAATTTGCTGTCAACGAAAAACTCGGCGGTGCAGTACAATTAAAAGAACTTATTGATTACGCTCACGGAAAAGGATTAAATGTCATAATGGATATGGTGCCGAACCACATGGGACCGGACGGTGATTATTTAGCGCAAACAGGCCCCTATGAATCCGGTGCGGGGCAATTTGGCGCAAAACTCAATTATGAAGGTGCTGATAACAGATACGTCCGTGACTGGATGGCAAATGCCGCTCTGTGGTGGGCTAATGAATTTAAAGTAGACGGGATTCGGTTTGATATGACGAAAGAAACAGCTTCTGATTATCTTTTAAAACAGATTGTCGAAGAATTAAATGAACATAACCCTATGGTGTTTACTATTGCTGAGGACGGCAGAGATAATAAACTCTCTGTAACGAGATATGATGACAGTGATAATACTCATGCTGATAAATTGGATTTTATTGACATGAATATAGAATTTATACGTTCCAGAAACTGGAAAACTACTCCGCAGGCAATCGGATTTGACAGTGAGTGGGATTTCCCTCTCATGCATGCCGTGAAAACAGCCGTAATTCATAATAACCAGACTTCTTTAAACGAGATTGATAAACTTTTACATACTTCACAGCATAGAATAAAATATGCTATGAGCCATGACGAAATAGGTAATATGGACGGAACCAGATTGATTCCGAAAGTTATTGCTCAGTATTTAAATCTCTTTGCTAATATGGATGGTGCAAATGATGCCGAAAAAGGTCAAAAAGCGGCACAGCTTGCACAAAAGCTCGCGGAAGTAATGCTTACAAATGATAATATTACAAGCACTGAGCTTGCAAAAATTCAAAGTGATTACGGCTCTTCGGTATTTTATGATAAAAAGACTTTAAAAAATGCTTTAAAAGCTGCTCTTGCAAAACAAAGACTTGCTCAAGGTACTATAATGACAATTCCAGGCCCTAAAATGTTTTTCCAAGGTGATGATAGAGCAGAAATAGCACCGTTTAAGTTCTTTAGAGAGTTCTCCGATGAAAAGGCTCACCGGGCGCAGGATCCAAATTATGCTAAAAATATTATTCAAAAGAAAGGGTATGATACTCTTGAAGAAATTGCTCGCCCAGACTGTGTAGTAGGTAAAATTATTCCGGGTGGTTCGTTTAAAGATGCCTCTGAACAAATGGTTCTGTATAATCAGGAGTTGCAAAGAGTTATCGCAGAAAATCCTGCTCTGCAGGAAGGTGAAATTATCTCAAGATACAAAGACCATGATAAATTGATTCATATACACCGCTTGCAAAAAGATAATAACAGCATCGTAGTACTTAAAAATTTCTCAGACGGTTTTTATGATAAAAACTATTCGTCTTTAGGTTTCCCAAAAGACGGGAATTGGGTTGAAATATTCAATAGTGACGATGTAAAGTACGGTGGCGGCGGAAAAACTAATAATGAAAGAATGATTACTGATGCAGATCAAAATATGAGCATTGCTGCAAATAGTATTGTAATACTTAAAAAAGTTTAAAATAACTTTAAAATTTACTTAAAACGGTTGGGAAATTTATATATCCCAACCGTTTTAGTATTCAGAAATATAGTTTATATAAACTTTACCGCTTTACTTTTAGACGCTTCATGATAATATTAATAAAAAGGACGAAATAATGACATTATTAACAGCAAGACATCATCATACTCATATAGACCCGGAAGGGCCCGGAGTTTTGCTGTTTCTCTAAAAACTCCTTTCATATCGGCTCTTTCGGGATATTAAGTAAGAGAAAAAGAGTACGATAGAAAATGGAGAAAGAAAATTAAATGTCACTAGTTAATATAATATCAGCAATCGGAAACAATTCGAGTATTTACCCGCTTATTGTAAGAGACTGCGGAATTGAGATTCCCTCCAAGGTTGCGATGACTTATAATCAGAATCTTAAGGATTCTAAGCAGATGGCTTATAACGCAACACGCGAAAGGCTAATTGATGAATACGGAACATCCGTAATCTGGCTGGGAGGGATTCCGGCAATTGACAGCATGTGCAATTGGGGAATCAAAAAGCTGGGGTATAATCCAAAAGTTAATCCAAGTCTCCTAAATGAAAATAATAAGCAGGGGTTAAAATATAACATCGAAAAGTTTAAATCTCTTGCCCCTGAGGAAGTCAGGGAGATGGAAAAAGTTCTGAAAAACAAATCAACTTTCCAAAAACTCCTTGCCGGCAGATTTATTCTGTCAACGGCAATTCCAGTTGCACTAATGGGGTATTTTCTTCCCAAGTTCAATTTTGCATTAACAGATAAAATCCGAAAGAGACAGGAGAATATTAAGCCTGTAATGGAATCAGCGAATCAGCAAAATATTTCATTCAAGGGGATATCCGCATCACTTGCTAATATGTCTACCGTAAACAAAATGGCAATTACAGACGGCGGTCTTACTGTCGGAAGGGTGGGGACTGCAAGAAATAAGTTTGAAAAAATGGAGATGGGATTCAAAATGGCGATGATGATGTTTTTAAATTTTGTATTCCCGATTTGGCTGGCTAAAGGTTTGGATTCATTATCAGGAAAGCTTTTTAAGACTAGTGTTAATCTCGATCCAAACTTGTTGAATAACAAATCCTTCATTGCAGAAATTAAGAATAATACTCTGGAATTGCCAAAAGATGACATTATAGAGTTTTTGGATACAAAGCCCGATAGCACATTTTCAAAACTCACTGAAAAATACTGCGGAGTTAAGTACCTCAAAAACAGAATAAGAGACCCCAGAGAATTTGTTGATGAGAAAAAAATCAAAACTTTTCAAGCTGAGATTGAAAAGTTTGCAAAACAGGCAAAAGAAAGCGTGGATGTTGATAAGTTTGCAAAGAAAGCCTTAAAGGTAAAATCCGCCAATATTCTTGCAAATGTAGGGATAAGCAGTTTTCTTCTTGCGGCTGCTCTTCCTAAATTAACCTTTGTTTTGCGCAAAAAGGTTACAGGCTCTGACGCCGAGCCGGGATTAATTAAATAGTTTATAAAAATTAATATAAAAAGCAATTTTTCCATAAAAAAATACTTTATTAATATATCAGGGATTAACTATGAGTATATTAACAGAGATTAAAAATTTTGCTTGCGAAATTTTGGGTATTGAAATACTACCCGAAGTTAAGTCTGCAGAAAAAAAATCCCCTGAATTGATAATCAAGTGTGAAAACGTAGAAAGCCCTGAAGATAAGCTGGAGATAAAAAATAATCAACCATCAGAGGCAAGTAAAGCCAATACCGGTGCAATGAAGGAAAATATTGAACTAAAATGCACAAAATACGGATTTGATGGCAAAGAACTTTTGAAGAGAGGTTTGCTGGAAAGAGTTGCGGGAATTGCAAAAGAAGAATTTTCAAAACTTTCAGAAGAAGAAAAGAACAAAATTTTGGGGTGTATAGACTTTACCCTTGCAAAATTTCAGGAATATAAAAATAATAACCAAATAAGTAAAGATTCAAGCATTGAAGAGTTAATTACAGAAACTGCAAAAATTTATTACAATGCAATAAAAAGCGGAGAATTTAAAAATCTGCAGGAGTTTGAAACTGCGAAAGGAAACATCAATCAAGAGCTTGGTGACAATTTCAAAAGTTTAGACAGAACCACTCAGCGCGCAGCTCTTGCTAAAGTCAGAGAAAATGATGAAGCAAAGCTTGCAACAGAACTTGAATCAATTAAAAATCTGCCGGAAGAACAGCGTAAAGAAGCTGAAATGCATATAAAAAGACGCCACAGACACATACAACTGGGAAGATTTATGGATGTGGTTAACATAAATTCTTCCGAGACCGCATTAGAAGCCTTAATCCTGCTAACATCCAGTGATTTACAAAACGGAACTCTAACCATATTGTCAACCAGATGTGACGCGGCTGAACGAACAAGAACTGCGGATTTAGCAGATTACAGCTTTTTTAAAGCCTTAGCGGAAAACTACAATAATGTTGGAGATGCTTTATCTAAAGAGATTATAGAAGGCTATACCACTCTTATGATGGCTGAAAAATCTCCGGAAGCAGCTGCACAGTATCAAGCGGAATTCTATGAAGATATGAAATCTTATGAAGAGAAAATTAAGAACGGCGAAGAAGTTCCGGAGTATTTAAAAGCTCTGTATGAAGGCAGCAAAGACGGAATCGAACAAGCCATGCAGACAGTCGGACCAGAGCGGACAGAACAGTCTAAACAACCGGCTGAAAAAGTAAAATCTGAACCAATAATGCCGCAGAATACTCCTTTTGTGAAAACAGAAAAAATAGATAAACAACAAGAAGAGCCTTCTGAATCGAGCCAAACAGGGGCTAAAAATGTCATTGCCCCAAAAGACACAAAACAGGAAAAAGTTGAGACAAAAACTTCTACAACGACAAATCCTGTTATTATTGCCAAAGTGATTAAAGAAAAAGGCTTAAACCAGGCAATAAAAGAATACAGTGCAAATTACATAATAGAAACCATTTTGGACGACGGTAACTTACGCCACCTGCGCTCAAGGCTTGTAACTATTATAAAATCATCTGATATAAATTCATTAAAAAAGATTTCAAATACCTGCTCTGACAGTTCGTTTGTTTTTATATGCAGCATAGTGAATCCTGATAAAGTAGATATATTAAGAGAATGCAGGGGGCATTTATGCTATACTGCAAGAAAAGAAGTCGAGGAAATAGAAAATAAAAAATATGTTTAAAAGCTTATTATACAAAATTCTGGGTCTGCAGGAAAAATACCTGAGATACCGCTTATCTAAAACAATAGGAGTTAAAAATACTTCTAAAAAAAAGCGGCACTATTCTGACGGCTGTCTGCTTGATTTGAGCACGCTTGCAGAATCTGAAAAGCAGAAGCTTGAAGAAGAACTTACGCAGATTTTAACAGAATTTGATTTTGAACCCGAAAAACTCTTAGAATATATCCAAACACAAGGCACAAAAGTCTATAGAGTGGAAAAGGCAGGCTCAATACTTAATCCGATTGGAGAGAACGAAGGATTCATATATCCTGCAAAGGGCACCAAAGCGCTTTATCTTTCGCTTGCACTAAATAAAAAATTCTCCCTAAAAACAGATGAAATATTTGTTTTATCAAACGGCGGGATTAATAAATATTATTTTATTTACCATTTTTACAATTGGTTTGCATTCAAACACAATATCTCCGGCATGGATACGGAATCACAGGAACTTTTGAAAAAATATCTTTTTGAAACTTCAGACACAAGCCAATTACAGCTTGCAGACATTTACAAGCTTAAAGACGCTATCCGGCAGGACAAGGCATCTATTGAATTTGTAATAAAACTCTGCAGGAATTACGAAGGCGCAAAGCAGGCGCTAAACAAACTAAAAGACGAAGGCGGTGCTAATCTTTAAGCCAGGTAATCTAAAATAGCCCCCCCGATTTCTTCATTAGGGTCAAACCCGCAGTCTTGAGTCGGATTGATGGAGTTTCTGATAAGCATAGATACTAAAGGACCAAATGCATCCGGCACTTTTGTTTTCCTGTAAATTCCCGCTAAAAATGTTTGAATATAAGGTGATTGAGTATTATTATATTTCGATAATACAGGATAAAGATTTTCTACACCTTTTTCACCTTTATCAAGCATCAAATTAAGCGAGTATAAGTCCTCAAGAACTTCCTCTTCTGACTTGGGCCTCTCTAACGAAGATTTTATTGCGGCTAAATCATCCTTAAGCCGTGTTTCATCAAAAACGCAGTAATTTCTGTATTGATTCGGATACGATACTGACATACTAAAAGTTTATATTAAAAAAAATAAAAAACAAAGCCCCGGCGGTTAGTGCCGGCACGAACGGCAGATAATTCCTGTTTTCGTCTTTTTTTATTCCTCTGAGAATTGATACGGACAATGCTAAACCTAAAATTATTAAAATTGCAAGCATATAGTAATTCTGCACTGGCCCCTTAAAAGAAAGTATTGATAATACAAATAAAACAGACAATATACAAGTAGTTTTATTATTATTTTTATACTGATTATATAAAAATATCGGAACAATAAAAATCATAGAAGCAATAATTCCGTATAAAAGCACCAAGCCTATGTTCTGCCATCCAAATATTGCACCCAATGCACCGGCTACATAAGTATCCGCCTCTCCCATTGCACGTGTTTTAATAAATAAATATCCGCTTCTTGCAATAATTTCCATTATTAAAGCCCCTGCAATAAGTCCTAACAACGACCCTGCTGCCCCGGAGAACCCCTGATGACTAAAATTCCATATAATCCCGCCTATAGCAAGCGCAATTGCAATATTGCAATCAACAAGCTTTGCTTTTAAATCAGTAACTGTCATTATTAAAAAACAAGAGAAAAAAAATATCATAAAAATAGTATCCGTGCTGATTCCAAACTTATAAAAGGCCAGAACAAATAATACCATAGTGGTAATTTCTACTATCGGGTATTGAATACTGATTTTTTCCTTGCAAAAATAACACTTACCTCTCAAAATAATATACGACAATACCGGAATATTATGCCAAAAATAGAGCCTATGCCCGCATTTTGGGCATTTAGATGCCGGGAAAATAATGCTTTCATTACTCAAAGAGCGTAATATCACAACATTATAAAAGCTTCCTAAACACAATCCCGCTAAACTAATCCAAATTAACAGATAATGAAATAAATCCATCTATACCTCTACAGTATCGTCCGGAGAATTAATTTCATCGTCATTATTTTCACTAAACTCCCCTTCTGTAATCATTTTATACAAAATACTAAAAGCCTTCTTGAAACGTCTGGAAATCTGCATTGGTGTCAGATTCAAATAATCCGCTATCTCCTTTTTACTCATATCTTTATAATAATAAAGCTCAACAAGCTTTTTATACTCATCCGGCAGTTTTTTTATAACGTCTCTCAAAATTATTTTAGCATCTTCAAGATCTCTTGTTTCTTCGTAATTAGTATTATAGAGAACTTCTTCATAGGTAAGACTCTCAGGGTCGTAATTATATAACTCTTCCAGCGATAAAGTCGATCTTCTCCTGTCTGCAAGCAAAGCAAAATCGACCGCAGTCGATGAAATTTTTAAAACTCCGGCGACATCATCATTAGTTAGTTCATTCATCTCTTCGGCAGTTAAAGATCTGGTAAAGCTGTTAATACGGTACACCAGTTCCTGAATATGTCTGGGTACTCTTATTGTATTGAGTTTGTCTCTCAAATAATGTTTCATTTCTCCAATAATCAAATAACCTGCATAAATTCTGAAATTTTCGCTGATTTCTTCAGAGTAACTGTCAATAGCTTTTAAAAGTCCAATAGCACCTGCCTGAACCAAATCCTCAACAGGGTCGTTAGCACGTCTGGCGATTGTTCTCGCAATCTTTTTTATAACAGGTATCATATTTGTAACAATAAGAGCTTTTACTTTTGTTCTTTGATACTTATTAGTAGAAGAATGGTACTCCTGAAGCCATCCTGAAATCAACTCATAGGTATTTTTATCTATTCTGGTTCTTCTCGGCAAAATAAAACTCCAAATTAATATAATCTTATGATAGCACGAGTATAGTGGATTATCAATTGAGCATTATTTTGTATTTTTAATCATATTTTGTAAATATTCTAAATATTTACGCAGACTTTGTGCATATTGAGACTTTAATTCTTCTAAAGTTTTGCTGGCAGATTCAACCATTTCTTTTAACTCTTTCAGCTCTTTATTTTGATTGTTCCCGGGGTTTAAATTTTCAGCATATTTATTTATCAAAGAAATGCTTTCATAGCCTTCTTGGGATAAAATTCCTGCGTTATGTTTTTCAGGGTTAAATTCAAGTGTCTTTTTTGAACCGTCATTGAGAATCGAACTTACACTGTCTACGAATTTTTGAGAATAATCTAAATCTTTCATTCTTGGGGCTCTTGTAGATTGTTTAGCAAGTTCAAACCCTTTTTCAACAAAAGAATTATACTTAATTTTTGCACCAAAATTTATTGATTTGCTGTTGATTGGATTAATATTCATACACACCTCCATAAATTATTATAAATAGAAAATCAAATTTATCAAGAAGTCTGCAATAAGCATGTATACAGTAGATAAAACTGCCGCTCTAGTGGTGGATTCACCTACATCCTTGGCCCCGCCTTTAGTTTCATACCCTTGTGTAGCACATACAAGGGCAATCAGTATACCAAACACAAAACCTTTGAAAAGACTGATATAAATATCTCTGGCACTCAGCCAAAGCCATACCGAGTTTATATATCTTGCAGGATGCAGATGAATAGTTGCGTTAGCAACCAGCAGCCCTCCTGCAATACCTACCAGTTCCGCTATTATAACTACCATGGGCACAGTAATGGCTGATGCCAGAATCCTTGGGGCAAAATAGTATCCTACAGGATCAATTTTTAGAGTTTTAATAGCATCAACTTGAGAAGTAACCTGCATATTTGCAATTTCTGCAGAGATTGCAGTTCCGGCCCTTGCGCCTATTGCAAGAGCAACAAACCCCGGCGCAATTTCTCTTATCATTACAATTGCAATAGAACCTCCGACATAAGCTTCTGCGCCAGACATAAGAAACTGTTTAGAGACTTGTATCGCGATAACTGCGGCAGATACAAAGGCAATAACAAGAGATATAATTAAAGAATCATAACTTATAGCAGAAGCCTGGGCAATAACATGAGCAATCCTTGAGCGGCCGGTTATAAGATACATAACAGACTTCCAAAGATTAATCATACATTTTCCAAAAAAATTAATCATATACAGGTGTGCACCAATGCTTGTATTTGTCTACTTTTCCTCTAACCACGTCGTAGTATAGCTTTGAAATTTGCTTTGTTATCTCTCCAATCTTACCATTCCCGACAGGTCTGTGGTCTATACTTTCAGCCGGAACTATCTGGGCGCCTGTTCCGCAGCAGAAAACTTCATCTGCAATATAAAGCTCTGTTCTATCTATTGCTCTTTCTTGAACAGTGATTCCAAGTTCTCGCGCAAGCTCAATTACTGTGTTTCTGGTAACACCCACCAGAATATCATCCGTAGTGTTTGAAGTTACGAGAACACCGTTTATTACAAGAAAAATATTCATAGCAGAGCCTTCCGCAACCTGCCCGCAATCAGAAAGAACAACCGCATCATCAAACCCTGATTCGTGCGCGTCAGTCTTAATCAAAGCCGCATTTGCATAAGCTCCGCTTACTTTTGCTCTGGGAGGGATTGCATTATCTGATGTCCTGCGCCAGCTGGAAACGCAAAGTTTCAGCCCTTTTTCTGCCTCGAAATAATTACCGAAAGGCGTTGTAAAGATTAAGAAAGAATCCTCATTATCAGTCAAAGTCGGCCCGACCTTGAAAGAAGATTTATACAAAGTTGGACGGATATAAACATCTGTTTTGTATTCATTTTTCTTGAGAAGTTCTTTTGTGATATTGCAATACTCTTCAATAGAATAGGGACTTTTCATCCACATGACTTTTGCGCTTCTCAAAAGTCTTTCGTAATGTTCTTTTACTCTAAAGGCATACATCTGTCCTTCTTCCGGGTTATAATAAGCTCTAATTCCTTCAAATACAGAGGTACCATATAAAAATGCATGAGTTCTGATTGGAATTGATGCTGTCGATGCATCAACATATTCCCCATTCATAAATACGTATTCTGTCATAATCTTCTCCTATTAAACCTATTATACAACAATAAAGTCCTAACGTAAGAATATTATGTAAACTTATGTAAAATAAAAAGGCAATTTTGTATCAATTCGTGTTTTTATATAAATATACAGTGTGGAGGTTATCTATGTTTGAAGTTCAAAACGGTATCGCAAAAATTGACGGTTCAAAAGGCAAGTATGACGATAAAGTTACAAATCCTTCCGTTAAATACGGCAGAAATGCAGTAGAGAATTACTTTACATACCTTGAACAGCCGATTGTTGCAGACCCGATGAATACAGCCCCGATTCTTGATTTTGGTCTAAGTCCCGATGCTTCAAAAAACAATGCTGATAAATTAGAAAAATTTCTTAAAGAAAATGACGAATACTTAAACGCCCTGCCTCCGCTTGAATTTGAATACAGATACATGCCAACAGGTAGCGTAGATAAAATGGCTCTTCTTGGCGCAGCTTATGAAGAAATGGGCAAAGTAAAAGAATTGGACGTAAAAGAATTAGATTCAAAATTTGCACCTGATTCAACCTTTACATCTGAACCGCTTGATATAAACAAAGACGGTAAAATTGATATCGCAGAATATTCTGCAAGTATTTTGGCGGCAGATATGATGAGCAAGGCCGGTGAACCTGCAGTTTCTAATATAGACGGTACTATTAACAGAAATGGGTTTAATGCCGTTTTGGCGTATACTAAAAAAAGCAACGCAGCTGCAGCAGCCGCGTTGTACTCAAAACTTTATAACACCTATAACTTAGGTGAAGCAATGAAAGAGTTTAAGGCTGAATAACCTTAATCCATCCCTCAGGCGCTTCTATAGTACCCATCTGAATCCCGGTAAGCGTATCGTAGAGTTTTTTTGTAATTTCTCCCATTTTATCCATACCTGACGGGAATAGAATTTCTTCTCCATGATTAACAACTTTTCCTACAGGAGAAAGAACCGCTGCCGTTCCGCAGAGAGCGCATTCTGCAAAGTCCTTAACCTCTTCAAATCTGACTTCCCGTTCTTCTGCTTTTAAGCCCAAATAATGTTCTGCAACATACATTAAAGAGCGTCTTGTTATTGAAGGCAAAATCGTACTTGATTTTGGGGTTACTACGGTATTATCCTTTGTTACGAAAATAATATTAGCCCCTCCGGTTTCTTCAACCTTAGTTCTTGTCGCAGAATCAAGGTACATATTTTCATTATATCCTTGTTTATGCGCGTCAACAATAGCGTGCAGACTCATCGCATAATTAAGTCCGGCCTTTACATGTCCTGTACCGTGCGGTGCAGCCCTGTCAAAATCAGGTACTCTTAAGGTAATTGGTTTCGCCCCGCCTTTAAAATACGGCCCTACAGGGGATGTAAATACCCTGAATTGATATTCATTTGCCGGTTTAACTCCCATTATCGGGTCTGAACCAAACATATACGGTCTGATATAAAGTGTTGCACCTGAGCCGTAAGGCGGAACATAGTCAATATTTTTTTGAACTGTTTTAACAACAGCATCAACAAACTTGTCCTCAGGATAAACTGCCATCTCTAAACGTTTACAGGTATCAGCCATACGTTTAGCATTTAAATCCGGTCTGAAGCATACAACTTTGCCGTCAACAGTTCTATATGCCTTTAGTCCTTCAAAGCATGTCTGTGCATATTGAAGTACGCAAGCGCATTCATTTATAACGATATTTTCATCTGTAGTTAATGTACCATCATCCCATTTTCCGTCTTTAAAATTAGATACAAAACGATAGTCCGTTTTCATATAGCCAAACCCAAGGTTTGTCCAGTCAATTTGTTTTTCCATACTTTGTATACTCCAGTCTAGTTAATTATATCCCCGTACTCATCAGGGTTATTTAATAAGTCATAATTAATTTCGTTTTCATTATCCGCAATTGCAGCTGCAACTACAGCATCAGATGTAACGTTAAGAAGCGTTCTCATCATATCGGTAATTCTTTCAATTGTGAAGAGGAATGCAAATCCTGCAACCAATTGTTCCGGACTTAAGCCCATACCATTAAGAACAAGAGCAATCGTAATTAGTCCTGCACCCGGAATACCGGCGCATGTGCTTGATGCAACAATTGCGAGCAGAGCTATCTGAATCACTAAAAATGGGGTAAGCGCGACGCCGTAAGCTTGTGTAAGGAATATAACCGCAACGGTTTGAAGCATTGCAGTACCGTCCATGTTCAACGTAGCCCCGAGAGGCAGAACAAAACTGGACACTTTATGTGAAATTCCTCTTTTTTCACAGCATGCAATTGTTAAAGGAAGAGTCGCAGAAGAGCTTGCTGTCCCAAAAGCAACCATCATGGCTTCTGCAATAGCAGCATAGAGCATAAGAACCGGAACTTTAGAGAAAATCTTTAAGAATACCGGATAAACAATGAAAAATTGTATGGCAAAGCCAAGCGCCAGAACTCCCAGGTATTTAGAAATACTCATAAAAATATCAATACCGAAAGATGAAACTGCAACAGCTGTGAGTGCAAAGACACCCGGGGCTGCAAAGCACATAATCCAGTCAGTAATTTTCATTGTAGCTGCGAAAATTGATTCGAAAAAGCTTACAAAGGGTCTGTTAATATCCCCGACTTTTGCTAAAGCAATTGAGAAAATGAGTGCGAAAACAATGATAGGCACCATATCTCCGCTGGCAATGGAGGCAAGCGGATTTTTGGGGATGAATCCCAGTATAATATTAAGCAGATTTCCTTGCTGAGCTTCAATCGTCGCTGCTACCTGAGTTTGAATACTTACTGCTGTGTCCGAGTTAATATAATGAGATGCACCAAGTCCGGGCTTAAACAAAAGGGCGAGAACTGCACCTATAATTACGGCCATAAAAGTAATAATCATAAAGTAGAAAATCATTTTAGAGCCGAGCTTTCCTATTTGTTTACTGTCACCGACACTTGTAATCCCGATAACAATTGCTGAAATAACAAGCGGGATTACAACCATTTGAATAAGCCTTATAAATACTTGTCCGATAAAAGTTAACGTCGGTATTATCCAAGGGTATGAAGTATTGTGCAGAAAAATACCGGCAACTACGCCAAGAATAAGCCCGGCGAAAATATGCCAATTTCTTTTCAACCCAAGCCCAAGTGCAATCAAGACTTGCATATATAATTTCATATAAAAATCCTCTCCTATTGGTATATAACGAGTTTATTTTACTATTTTTTCAAATAAAAGTAAAGATAATAAATTTCTCAGCGCCGTGAGATTCCTGCAAAATTTTTTCGAAAAGCACATCTGCAGTTCTCTTACATGTTCTTCTCCTGCTTGGGATAGAAAATTTATTTATCCCATCTTCATGCCGCCGCCGAACATATTGCGTAAGAACGAAAACAAACCGCTTCCGTTTTCTGCAACATCTTTGATTTTTTCATAATTGTCTGCAAGAAATTTGTTTCTCGGATCAACGGCTTTTAGTCTGTCTGCAAACTCCAGAGCCCCTTGATTGTCGCCTATTGATTCTCTGAATACAACCAGCTTCTGCAAAGCATTAGAGTTTTTAGGGTCAACATCCAGGAGTTTTTCATAAAACTCTGCTGCCTTTGTTTTATCTCCTTCGGTTTCCAGAAGAACAGCTATTGATTCGATTAAATCGATATCTTTATTATTAAAACTATGTGCAATCATAAATTCATTCAATGCAACATCTTTATGCCCCCGGACAATGTTGTATTTACCCCAGTTTAAGTGTTCGTTATATGAATCGTCCTTTGCTTCGTAAATGAGTGCTCTCATCTGGTAAATCAAAGGAGAGTTCGGGTCTAATTTTGCATACTCGTCAATTTCTTTGAAAGCTTCTTCGTACATCTTTTCTTGAAAATAGTATTGTGCAAGCAGCGAGTGGAAAAGCTTATCATTTGAAAAAGCCGGCTTATTTTTCATAAGAATTTCATAGCCTTCGTTGTTTTTACCCATATCAAATAAGGCACGGGCTTTTGTGAGCTCGTTTTTTGTAAGTTCCAGTGCTTTTTGAGGCTGAGAATTTCTTATATAATATCCGGCAAGGACTTCATCAAAACCGGTGAAACCTCTGTCATTTTTTCCCCTTTCGAGAGTTTGGATTGCAGAGACAAGTCCTTCTGTTTTTTCGTAAAGTTCTGCAAGTTTAAGAAATACTGCGGGATTATTATCATCATAATCCGAAATTTTTAAGTATTCATCAATTGCATCCTGAAGCTTGCCCTGTCCTTCGCAGAGACCTGCATATAAGTATCTGGCAGGAATCGCTTCTTTCGGGTCTTTAGCGTGGTCGATTGCTTTTTTATAATCGCTTCTTGCGTGGCTCATCTGCTGCTGCAGTGCATGAAGATTGCCTCTCAGAAGATAATACTTGAACCTGTCCTCGTGTACATATAAGTCTATCAACTGCTCATGTGCAAGGATATTCGGAGGATCTATTTCCAGAATTCTGCCGTAATAAGCTTTGGCATCTTCTTTTTTATCCAAAATCAGCGCCAGATGAGCCAGTTTTGTTAATAATTCAACATCGCCCTGTTTCCCGGCAAGCTGTTTTTTGTATTCTGCATAAGCTTCATCATATTTTTCATTCTGTTCTAGTTGTTCTGCTAAGTTCATTATCTTCTCCTAATTAAACTTGTTTTGTGCGGACGCCATTCCTTCTTTGAAGTAACATACAATACCTTCTTTAGCTTTGCTTATTGCGCCTTTCAGGGTTTCCAACTCTTCTTTTGAGAAATTTTGAAGAACAAAAACTTCTGAAGGTATATTAGGCTGAGGCCCGATACCGATTTTCAATCTTGCAATATTTTTAGTCCCAAGGTGTTGGATTACTGATTTTATGCCGTTATGTCCGCCATCAGAGCCGTCAGGACGGAACCTTATTCTGCCGAGTTCCAGAGAGATGTCATCATATACGATAAGTACATCCTCTATTGGTATTTTATAATAATCCATTACTGCGCGGACTGCCTCACCCGAGAGATTCATAAATGTGGTTGGTTTTATAAGCAGATAATCATCAATTCCGTTTCTCAGGTTTGTCATAAGACATTTCAGGCGGGAATTTTCTCTGAAAGTAAGATTTGAATTAAGCGCAATACTGTCTATCAGCATAAATCCTGCATTATGCCGTGTAAATATGTATTTGTCACCTATATTCCCTAATCCTGCGATTAATTTCATTATCTAAACCGCCTCATATTTTTCATCATCTGATGTGCTGTTAGTTTTGCGCCGGCAGAACCCATTTTCCCCATCATACTGCCCATATTCTTCTTAACATCAGAAAATCCCTTCATCATTTTGCGCATCTGCTCAAACTGGTTAATAAAAACATTAACATCGTGAATCGGTATTCCAGAGCCTTGTGCAATCCTTTTTTTTCTTGAGGAGTTCATTAATTCAGGATGCTCGCGCTCTTCCGGTGTCATACTCTGGATAAAAACTTCAATTCTTTTGAACTGTTTCTCGCCTTCATGAGAAATTTTCTGCCTGTCATCTTTTGAAATCTTCAAACCCGGAATCATGCCCAGAAGCTGATCCATTGAACCAAACATTTTCATCTGAGACTGCATTTTAAGAAAATCATTGTAAGAAAATTCGGCTTTTGCCATTTTCTTTTCCATCTCTTTGGCTGTTTTTTCGTCAAAGACTTCCTGAGCCCTTTCAACAAGCGATACAATATCTCCCATTCCGAGTATTCTTGTTGCCATTCTTTCAGGATAAAAATCTTCAAGAGCATTAAGTTTTTCGCCTGTACCTGTAAGCTTAATCGGTTTATGAGTACAGTAAACAACGCTTAACGCAGCCCCGCCTCTTGAATCACCGTCGAGTTTTGTTAGCACAAGTCCTGTGATACTCAATTGCGCATCAAAATTCTCCGCAACATTAACAGCTTCCTGACCGGTCATAGAATCTATTACAAGCAGTTTTTCTGCCGGATGGAAAATTCTGTCAATCAATAAAAGTTCCGCCATCATTTCGGTGTCAATCTGCAAGCGTCCTGCTGTATCCAAAATAAGAGTATTAAACCCTTTTTCTTTAGCATAATTTATTGCGTTTTGAATAATTCCCTGAACATCTTGTGAATCCTCAGAAAAAACTTCACACCCGATTTGTTCCCCGAGTGTTTTAAGCTGGGTTATTGCAGCAGGTCTATAAATGTCACATGCGACTAAAAGAGGGTTTCTGCCTTCTTTTTTCAGCTTAACGGCAAGTTTAGCGGAAGATGTTGTTTTTCCGCTTCCCTGAAGCCCTAGCATCATAATAAGATTCGGGTTTCCTGAAAAATCCAGCGGATTAGATTCTTTGCCGAGAAGCTCTATTAACTCATCGTGCACAATTTTTACAAGCTGCTGGGATGGGTTAACCCCTTGAAGGACATTTTCACCTTCTGCCCTGTCTTTTATATTTGAAATAAAAGCTTTAACAACTCTTAAGTTAACATCGGCTTCTAAAAGTGCGCGGCGTATTTCTCTAAGAGCTTCCTGCATATTGTCCTGCGTAAGCTCTTTTTGTCCTGCGGTTTTTGCTATAATATCCTGTAGTTTATCTGATAACGAGTCAAACATTTACAATATCCTCTAATTTTAATATTTTAAGGATATCATAAACATGCTGTTATGAGAATATGCTGAATGTTCGCTCTGTATTATCGTTTCTTACTGTTTCTATACCTTTAATCATTTCATTGATTGCGGACTGTTCGGTTTCCAAATCCTGCATTCTTGTATCAATACGGCTTTCCTTTTCGTTAATAATACTTTTTTGATATTCATATTCAACCATTGCCTCATTTTGAGCATCAGTATCATTTACTGTATAGACCCTATCAAAATTTGTTGCAGTGCTGGTTGAGTATTCATAATAGTCTTCTCCATCATCATCAACTGCAGAAGTCATTGTAGTTATATAATACTGATTGTTTTGTAACATCTGGTTCAGATAGTCACTATCTGTGACATCCGGGTTGCAAGTCCAGCCTTTTTCTGCGATAGCATAGAAGAGCTGATCATAAAAATTGATGGCGTTTTCTTCTTCTGCCGTAAAGCTTTGGTTGCTTGTATTTACAGAATTATCATATTCGGTTTTTGCAGCTTCCAACTCGTCTCTTTTTGCTTCATAAGCTTTGTACGCTTCTGAGTTTCTGTCTACAGTTGAATAGTAATATATGCCGCTTCCTCTGGACGATTGTTCACATCTGCCTCCGGCAATTTCATATTGATCCAATATAGTATCAATGAAGTTATCTACTCTTAAACAATAATAATTTGAGTTAGATGTCATGATTGATAATGGAACTGTGGTATTTTCAGTAGCAGCAGCGTCAATATAATCGCAATAAATTTCGTATGTCTCATCAAGCGCAGTCTGAAATGCTTCTTGATCCTCATCGCTTAAATTAGGCATGACATTATTGGATAACTGGTTCAGAAGTTCTTGAAGCCTTGATTTGGAGTTTGCAGGATCTTGAGCAAGCCTCCAGTGACCGCTGCCATTTTTTTCTGTATATTCAAGATCAGCAGCAACATTGTTTGTCTGTGATTGATTAAGTTCATATCTGAAACCGGTTATGTTTCCAAAGCAATTTTCTATAAATTCATCCTCAGAAGCTCTTTGAGTGCATTTTGATTCAAGGATATCCGTTTCTTCCATTAGTTCATTAACTTTATCCGCATTAGTGTCTACAGTATCACTGTTTGCTTGGCCTGCAGCAATTCTTTCGGCAGAAATACCTGTAAGTCCTGATAGTATCTCTGCTCTGTTGCTTTCATAATCTCCGCCGGCAGAGCCATCCGGAGATATTAGAGAAGCATATTTTTCATATTTATCGTCTACGACAACTTTACCGCTTTGGTCGGTAATTAAATATGGTATATTCTGGTTGGCTTCTCCAGGACGCATTAAGTTTGAATAACTCAAATCAACATAGCTTACGCCGGAGTTATTTGACCATTTTAATGTCTTAGAACTAATGGCATTTTGATAATTTTTGGAGACCTTCTGCATCTCTCTTGTCAGCGAAGTCTTTTGTAATGACAGGCTGGAAAGCTGCCGGCCTATATCATTTTTTCGGCCGGTAAGCTGCAATAGTCTAACTTGTGACGCTGCCATTCCCATTTTTGTTCCGCTTTCCTTTATAATTTTCCCTTGTTAATAAGTATTACGGCATTTATTGGATAAAACTTTAATATTCAAAGAAAATTGTTACAAATCTTAATATAATTTTTCAGTCATTCGGATGATTTCTTAAAAATAATATTAAAGTTTAAAACTTTTCTGACGAGTATCAGAATATACAGGAGAGATTATGACAGATACAATTACCCCGATTATGGTTAATAATAACGCAGTGACTTTGCTTGAGCAGGCAAGATGCGCTCATGAGAAATATTTGATAAAGCAGCAGGATGCTGATTTGGAAAAGGCAATCGAATGTTATATAGATGCGATAAAGGCAAATCCGTCTTTGTCCGAATCTTATTATCGTCTTGCCAGTCTTTTGCTTATAAAAGGTCAAATTTCCATTGACGGGGCTATTGAGCAATGCAAAACCGCATTGACGCTTGAGCCGGACAATGTGAATGCACATATATATTCAGGGTATTTTCAGTGCTTAAACGGTAATTTTGAAGAAGCCGAGAAGGAGTTTAAGCTTGCTGTATCAAATTCCGGTATAAATTCGGCAAGACCGAGGCTGTTTCTTTCAAAGCTGCTTTTCTCAAGGATTAAAAATCATAGTTCTTCTGTTAAAGATGTGATGAAATTTTTGTATTACTTTTTATCAGGGAGTATGATGATTATGTGGGACTGCCCTTCTCTAAAAATGTTTTGCAAGTTTTTAGCAAACGATTTTTCTGTATTTTCATATAAAACTTTAGGGGCAACCTTTGAGAAAATGAAGTTGTTCCCGTCTGCTTTGGAAGCATACTCAAAAGGTTTGGAAAAAACCTCACAGGGGAATCTTTTTTACCAGAAGATGGGTGACTTATCTTTGGAATGTAATGATATAGAAGCCAGCCTAGAGTGCTATAAAAAAGCGCATGAACTTAATCCGACGGATAGAGAAGTTTTAATTAAGCTTGCGACAATCAATCAAACATATTTCCCTGAAGATGTTGATACAACCATTGATTATTATAATTCTCTTCTGGAGTTTGGAATTGATTTAGATAAAATTTATTATGAGCTAGGGCATTTGTATTTGAATAAGGCTGATAAAATTCATGCCGTAACAGCATTCAAACTCGCACAAGAGATAAATCCTGAAAATCCATACTATAACAATTCACTGGCTTACGCTTACATCAAAGCCGAGCTTTACGACGATGCGATTGAATACTATCAGCTGGCAATCAAATTAAATCCTGATGCTGAATGGACTTCAATAGTTTGTCATGCGCTAGGTGCAATTTATGCGGAAGTTAAGAATAATTTTGATGCAGCAGAAGCAACTTTTAATGCAGGAATTGTTCTTGATCCCAATAATGTTGATATTCAGCTTTCTCTGGGGGATTTATACATGTCTCAAGGGGATTTGGATAAAGCTATTAAAACTTATTGCGACGCAATTGCAGTTGAGCCTGAGAATTATCTTACTTATGCAAAAACAGGACTTGCGCTCTGGGAAAAAGACTATTTGGAAGAATCCATTGTTGCTTTCCATAAATCTATTGAATTGAATCCGGATTTTGAAATTGCTCAGAATAATCTTGGAGTTGTTTACCTTGACGGACTTGGTGACCCCAAAGAATCTGTTGAATATTTCAAAAACGCGATTAATATTAATCCTAATTATACTCTTGCATATTTTAATCTGGGAAGAGCTTATCAGGCAATTGGTGACAAGGCTCTTGCAGCAGAGTATTTCCAATTAACAATGGATTTGAACAAAATTACACAGGAAATGGCTGACAAAGAAATCAGAGAACGCCTTTACGGTCTGTTTGAATAGTTTATTTACAGATTTGAATGTGCACACTCTACAACTTCTTTTATGTCAGGCTCTATGCCGTCTTCCGGTTGGGTTGAAAACCAGACCAGATATTCTATATTTCCGGCAGGGCCTTTTATAGAAGAGTAAGTCAGTCCTTTTATAGCGTAATTTAGCCCCGTTATACATTTAAGAACATTTTCTATTACCATAATATGTGTATTAGAATCTCTTACAACTCCGCCTTTTTCAATAAGCTCTTTTCCTGCTTCAAATTGGGGTTTTATAAGGCAAATCATTTCATGAAACTCAGGATTCATTAATGTTTTTAGATTTGGAAGAACTTTTTCTAGCGATATAAAAGACAAGTCTGATACAAGCAAATCCGCAACGGGTTCGCCATCAGCGTAAATATCAGAAAACGCGCAAGTTCTAAGATTAGTCTTTTCAATAGTTTTAACCTGTTTTGAGCTTCTGATTTTCCAGTCCAGCTGACCGTATCCTACATCAACGGCATAAACAAATTTTGCACCGTGCTGCAGCAGACAATCCGTAAATCCGCCTGTAGAAGCACCTGCATCAAGGCAAATTCTGTCTTTAACCGTGACATCAAAGCTTTCCAGAGCTTTTTGAAGCTTAAATCCGCCTCTTGATACGTAAGGCATGGATTTTACGTGAAAATCGTATTCTTTTGAAGGGTCTATCTGGAATCCGGCCTTTGTTATAACCTCAGTCCCAATCATTACATTCCCGGCAAGAATCGCGGCAGAAGCCTTGCTTTTGTTTTCAAAATACCCTAAATCAACTAAAATTTTATCCAAACGTTCTTTTTTCAAATCCCGAAAAACCTTTCTGCGTTGCTTGTTGTTATATCTATTAATTCTTCAAGGGACATATTTCTTATATTTGCAATCTCATCAGCTACATACTTAACATAAGCAGGCTTATTCGGCTTTCCTCTAAACGGTACCGGAGTTAAGTACGGAGAATCCGTCTCAAGAACAAGCCTGTCGAGCGGAACTTCTCTTGCAACATCTTTCATCTTAACAGCATTTTTGAAAGTTACAACACCTCCAAGAGCAATGTACCAGCCTTCTTTTACACATTCTCTCATAAACTCTACGCTGCCTGAAAAACAGTGAAATAGAATTTTTGAGCCTGAATTATGTTCTTTTAAAATATCATAAGTATCCTTATGAGCATCTCTGTTATGCACTGCAATCGGCAAACCGAGTTTATTGGCAAGTTTTATCTGCTTTATAAACACTTCTTGCTGCAAATCCTTAAATGAGGTATCCCAATAATAATCAAGCCCGATTTCTCCAATCGCAACAATATTTCCTGCCTCTTTTATGATTCTATCTTCAACTTCCTGATTGTAAGTTTTTGCCTCAGAAGGGTAAATCCCAAGCATTGCAAAAAGATTTTCGTTTGATTTTGCAATTTCCAATATCTTATCAAAATATTGAAATTCTACAGAAGGTATGACAGCTTTCTTTACTCCAAGCTCTGCCATATCTTGAAGAACTTTACTGACAGGTTCCTCAAGCATATCTATATGGGCATGTGTATCTATAAGATAATCCTTCATAGCTTAATTATATCATAGTATAGATTCGGGTTGTATTTTGGTGAAGAATTTGTTAAACTAAAGTTATAATCAGGAGTTAGGTATGGACAATATATCTTTATCACCAGACGTAAAAAAGTTTTTACAAAATCAAGTTGCCTCCGGTATCTATAAAACACTTAGCGAGGCTATAAATGCTAATATAGAGGTTTTGATAGTACAAACATCTATGGCCAAAAAACGCAGAGAAGTTATTGACTCAGAAATTAAAAAAGGATTTGAAGACATAAATGAGGGAAGAGTAGCTGACGGTATGGCATTTATTGATGAGTTAATTGCTAAATATGAGTAAATTAGAAGTTATAATAACAGAACAGGCACAAGCAGATATTAACGATATTATTGCTTATATTGAATTGGATAATAAAAATGCCTCTTATGAATTTGCAAAAACATTAAAAAAACTGTTTATACATTTATCTAAATTCCCACAGATGGGTAAAAAAAGGCCGGAATATACAGATGAAAATGTTTTATTTTTTACTATAAAATGGGGATATAGCATCGTATATTTTGTTGAGGACAACAATGTTTATATTTTAAGAGTTTTATCTGAATATCAAGATTATAGTTTATTGTTTTAAATTTAATAGCAAATCATAGAATAATCACACCTGCAGTCGGATTTGTTTCCGGGAAATTCTCCGCTCGCAATTTTCGCTGACGTTCTTATAAGCTTGTCTCTGTACTCTGCCTCAAGTTCAGGTGTTAGTGTGATTTTTAATTCATCTCTGTTTTTCAAGTCCAAATAAACAAAAATAACATTTTCTGTCTTAAAAAATTCTTTTACTGCAAGCAGGTATATTATTGTCTGGAAATCATACTTTGGATTCTTAGGAATCGCACCGGTTTTATAATCCAGAATATAATAATCTTCTCCTTCTTTCACAAGCGCGTCTAATCTTCCGCCGAAGAAACAATCGCCGACTTTTACCGCAAGATTATATTCCGTATTAACAACTTCAAATCCGAAATACTTTATACCTTTCAAAAACTTCCAAACCTCTGCTTCCCTTGGAGTAAGAGCTTTTTCCATCTGGTCTATATTTTCTTTTCTCAGGTAGTAAGATGCCAGAGCATGGATATTTTTACCAAATTCAAAAATATCGTCGTTTACAGGCATAGAGATATTCTTAACATACCGTAGATAAAACTTTTTAGGGCAAACCTCAAAAGTCTTAAGCATGTTTGGAGAGAGCTGCTTAAACATCTTAACCTTCCAGATAAGTATAGTCAGGATTACTCTTCAACTTTTCTTCAATCTGTTCAAAAGTCAGCAAACCTTCTGTTGCACCGAATGCTGATACTACAGATGCCGAGTTAACAGATGCGTACATCAAAGACAATCCGACATTTAACTTAGTTTTTCCTAAAGCCCCGCAGAAAGTTGAAGCAAATGCGTCACCGGCACCAAGTGTAGATATTACAGGCGACGGGAATACAGGACATAAGTAGAATTTCTGACCGTCATAAGCATAAGCACCGCGTCCGCCGTCAGTTATTACAATAACCTGATAATCCATAACTTTAAGCGTTGTAAGCATTTTTTTGATGTCATCATGTATCAGTTGGTGTGAAAACTTTTCTGTCTTAGTATCCGGTCTGACCTGAATCCCTGTAGCCATCATTGCTTCTTCTTTATTCATAACAACGATATGTGCGGATTTAAGAATCGTTTTTATATGTTCAAAACCTCTTTTTAAGCTTGTAGTTCCTGCGTTAAAACAGATTCTTGTTCCATGTTTATGCGCATATTGAACAATCGGTTCCAAAACTTTATTTGATTCGCCGTTCAGAGGTGCAACGTACATAAAATCCGCTTCTTTTATTGCATCAAAATTAATTTCATCTTCTCTTATCTCGGCGTTTGCGCCTCTGTGTGCAAGCACGGTTCTGTCTCCCTGAAAACTTACAAGGATAATAGAAAATCCCGTGGAAGTATCTTTCTTTTGTATAATATTATCTAATTTTACATTTTTATTTTTAAATGAAGATAAAACCCCTTCAGAATAAATATCTTCACCTATTTTAAAAATTGCAGAAGTATCAAATCCCAGATTAGCAAAGTTGCAGGCCGTATTAACCCCGCCTCCGCCTACGTTTGAAGAAAAGGTTGAAATATCAATTTTAGAGCCGTAAGGATAACTCATAAAATCTGAATTTTTATTTTTTGAGCAAACAGAAACAATATTAGCTTCGTCACACTCTACAAAAACATCCATTGTAGCGCTGCCGATTGTTAAAATCTTTGTCATACCTTTTCTCCTCTATAATCAATTTTCTGTATATAATTATTTTATTACAAAATAGCAAAAAATATATTTATGAGTTTTTCAGATAGTACATAGGAGGTAAAATATGCAAGTATCAAATGTGTCTTTTCAGGGTAAAAAAGAAGTTTTACGAGGGTTGAATAAAGCCGTAAAATCAGCATATAATGCAGAGATATCACGCTCTTATTCATTTGGTCCCCGCCCGGAGTACAGAGGTCCGATGGTCGAAAAATTTAAAGGTAAACTGGAGGCATATACTGATATGGCGGTTAATGATGATATGTTTTTGCCAGTGATTAAAGAAGTGGAAAATAATAAAATCGTAATGTCAGACTTTGTTCAAAATTTAAGAAGTAAAAGACTCAACTATGGCGACATATCTCCGATTAATTTGTTTTCAAGAGCAATGACAGAATCTGCCGAGGGCACATTAAATGAGAATGTTCAGAAGGCCGTGAAGAGCTTCTTGTCAAAATTGAAAGAATATTAAAAAGTCCCAAAGTTGAATTTTTTTTATGTTACTGTTATAGTAAATCATAGAAAATGTAAAATGCGCTTGTAGCCCAGTTGGATAGAGCGTTTGGCTACGAACCAAAAGGTCGGGGGTTCGAATCCCTCCAAGCGCATTTTTTTACTCTCCCCGGAGAGTTTTTTGTTAAAATGAACATTTTAAATTTATATTCGTTTAAATTACAGGTTTATTTAGAGAAACAGAAAGGGGAGAAGTATGAATAAGAAATTTTTATCTTTCTTAATTGCGGGTGCAGTGTTTTTAACTATGGGGCTGGCTTCTGAATGTTTAGCGAAACCGCATAGGGATATGAAAAATCATCCGCGAAAAGAATTTAGACAAAAACCGGCAGCAAAACATAAAACTATTTTCAAAAAGCCCAAACGGGATGTAAAGAAAGCCCCTGGAAAAGAAGTTAATAAACCCAAAAAGAATTTTTGGCTGAAAAAGAAAAAAGAGCACAAAAAGCAGGTAAAGAGATATCAAAAGAATAAAAAACACGAGTTCAGAGGTTTTCACCATAAGAAAAAAGTTCAGAAGAAAGAACCTCGCAGACAAAGCAGACTGGCGCGTTTTTTTAGAAGAAGATAAATAAAGACACCTCAACTAAAGAGGTGTTTTTTGTATATTATTAGGTAAAGATATGTAAAGCTTTTACGAAATTAATACATATTTATATTTAAATGATATATAATATAGGTATATGTATATCGTCAAAAACTTGAAGGACTATAATTTGTCCCACAAGCAGAGGATTTTTGCCGGCTACTTGAAGGATAATGTGGATTCGTACGTTTGTTATGAAAAAGTAACAAACCGCAGTGCAATGCGAAAATACTTTGCGCCGGATAATGATTTCATAATTTACAGCACAGCAATAGCGGAACCTGCTGAGCTTTTGGCACGTGCTTTTGTAAGTTAGTGTTCACAAAAAGTTTTTAGTATGCTATTCTTTTGGCAGGAGATGTATATGAAAAAGATTTGGACACTGCTGTTAATACTACTTTGTTTTGTGAATACCGCATTTGCAAAAGATGATAATATTGTAAAATTTGAAGGAAATAAATATCGACTGTTATACAGCGTAAAAAGTGAAGAAAATAATGGTTATTTGAACGAGTATTACAAATTTGGAGAAGGAGTTAATACCTGGACAGAAATGATTGCGGTTCACCATTTCCCAAATATGTATTCACCGATTAGCCAAGCAGAAAGTTTCCGTGAGTACTTAGATGTAATCAATTGTCCAAGTGCAATATATGTGAACGAGGAAGAAAATACAGGAATGTTAGATTTTATTTTAATCAATAGTCAAAATTTGCCTGTTATATTAGAGTTTAATGTATTTAAGTATGAAAAATCTCCTGAATGCGGAACTATTGCCATTCAGTATGTAAAGCGGTACAGCGTGACGAGCAGTTTGGATATAGAAACTGTAAAGGAAGAGTTTGCAAAGCTGCGTAAGAGAGTAATAAAAGATATAGAAAAAGCAGAAATTCCAAAAATCATTAACAAGTCTGTAAATCCGGATTTAAAGCCGTCTTTGGAGAAGTAAAAAAAAGTTTGCCAAGAGATTGATGGCAAACATTAAATAAACACGAGGATATTAAGAGAGAGTATAAAAAGAAACTCTTGTTTTTGACGCCTTGATTATTTTCAATTTGTCTTTTTTTTTCCTTAATCCTTACATATATATAAAGTAATTTTGTTTCGTAAAATTGCCTTTTTTAAACAAATTGTTACATAGTTTAAAATATTATGAACAGTGGATTTAAAGTATATATACAATGTGTATAAAATCGGTTTTATTTTATGACAGCAAACTTTACAGGAATGTTTTTTGTGCTAGTATGTTAAATAGATACAGAGGGATAGAGGAGAAAGATTTTGACTCAACAGAACATGTTTTCAGATGGAAAGATTGTACCGGTAAATATAAGAGAAGAGATGAAGCGTTCTTATATCGATTATGCAATGAGTGTAATTATAGGCCGTGCGCTTCCGGATGTAAGAGATGGATTGAAGCCGGTTCACAGAAGAATTTTATACGCAATGAACGAGCTTGGCATGGCGCCAGATAAACCGTTTAAGAAATGTGCCCGTATAGTGGGTGAAGTTTTAGGTAAATACCATCCTCACGGTGATTCTGCGGTATATGACGCTCTTGTCCGTATGGCTCAGGATTTCTCTACCAGATATTTGACCGTGGATGGTCATGGGAATTTTGGTTCTGTTGACGGTGATGGGGCCGCCGCAATGCGTTATACAGAAGCAAGGATGCATAAGATTACAACATCCATGCTTGCGGATATCGATTGTGAAACTGTTGATTTTGTTCCAAACTTCGACGGCTCATTAGAAGAACCATCTGTTCTTCCGGTGAGACTGCCTATGCTTTTATTGAACGGTGTTTCAGGGATTGCAGTCGGCATGGCAACTAATATTCCGCCGCATAACTTAAGAGAAGTTGTAGACGGAACAATCGCTTTGATTGATAATCCTCAAATTACGGTATCGGAATTAATGGAACATATAAAGGGGCCGGACTTTCCGACAGCGGCAACCATTGTAGGGCTCAACGATATTAAACAGGCCTATGAAACAGGCCGCGGTTCTATCAAAATGTCTGCGGTTGCAACTATTGAAGAGATTCCGGGTGGTGCAGGAAGGCAGACGAGAACGGCGATAATTGTAACAGAGATTCCGTATCAGGTTAACAAAGCTCAGCTTATTGAAAAAATTGCAGAGTTGGTTAAAGATCAGAGAATCAATGGTATTTCGGATTTGCGTGATGAGTCTGACAGAGACGGCATGCGCATTGTTATTGAACTCAAACGTGACGCTAAGCCGGAAGTCGTAAAAAATAATTTATTTAAATATACACAGCTTTCAACTACATTCGGCGTAAATATGGTTACATTATGCGGTAAACAGCCGAGACTGCTTAATCTTTACGAGGTTTTGAATGAGTTTGTGGAACACAGGGTTGAGATTGTTACAAGAAGAACAATTTATTTCCTGAAAAAAGCTAAAATCAGAGCCCATATTTTAGCCGGGTTGTTGATTGCATTGGGTTCTTTAGATGAAGTAATTGAACTTATAAAAAAATCCAAGACGACTGATGATGCAAGAGTCGGTTTGATGAGCAGATTCGGGCTTGATGTGGATCAAGCTAATGCAATTTTGGAAATGCAATTAAGAAGGTTAACCGGATTAGAACAAGATAAGATTAAGTCTGAATATGATGAGCTTCTTAAAAAGATTACAGAGTACGAAGAAATTCTTGCAGACAGGCAAAAAGTGTTAGATATAATAAAATCAGAACTTCTGGAAGATAAAGAAAAATACGGGGATGATAGGAAAACTCAAATAGTTCCTGAGCAGGGAGAGGTTACAATTGAAGATTTAACTCCAAATACTCCGATGGCAGTGTTTATAACTCATCAGGGATACTTAAAGAGGATTTCTCTTGATACATTTGAACGCCAAAACCGTGCAACACGCGGTAAAGCAGGCATGAAAACAAAAGATGATGACGACATCCAGCATTTCTTTACGGCAATGATGCATGATAAAGTGTTGTTCTTCTCATCAAAGGGTATTGTATACAGCCTGAATGTTTATGATTTTCCGGAAGGCGGACGCCAGTCTAAAGGACTTCCGATTGTAAATGTTCTTCCGATAGAGCAGGGAGAAACGATTACGGCAGTTGTTCCGGTAAGCAGCTTCTCTCATGAATTGAACCTTATTATGCTTACACAAAAAGGTTATATCAAGAGAATTGAGCTCGATAATTTTGCAAATATAAGAAGAAGCGGTATTATTGCAATATCTCTTGAAGAAGGCGACAAGCTGAATTGGGTAAAACTTGCAAAACCGAATGATGAGATTATAATCGGAACATCCTGCGGTATGGCAATCAGATTCCCGATAGAAGATTTAAGGCCTCTTGGTAGAAGCGCACGCGGTGTAAATTCAATGAAACTCCGTTCTGCAGATACAATTATCGGCTGTGATATAGTTCCGAGGAATTATGATGCAGATTTATTGGTTGTTACTTCAGACGGATTTGGAAAGCGTACAAAACTTTCTGAATTTAGAACCCAAAACAGAGGAGGAATCGGTTTGATTGCAACCAAGTTCAAATCAAATATGTCAAGACTGGTTGCATTGACAATAGTTGAAGAAAAAGACGAAATTATGCTTGTAACGGCAAACGGTATTGTAACAAGGATTAAGGCCGGTGATATTTCCTGCCAGGGCAGACCTGCAACAGGTGTAAGAGCTCAGAATCTTGTTGATAATGATACTGTTGTTTCTGTAAATAAGATTGTTAATACAGATAAAGATGATGATGAAAGCGAACCCGCCGGAGGATGTACTATAGAAGATATGTCACCTTCCGGAGAGCAAACTTCTATTTTGGGAGAAGAAGAATAATGGAAAGCTTAAAAATCTATTTGGACAAAGACATTAATCAGGATTTGATTAAGTCTAAAAAGATTGCGATTATCGGCTTTGGCTCGCAAGGCTACGGCCAGGGACTGAATTTGAAGGATTCAGGCTGTAATGTGATTTTTGGTCTGAGGCAAGGCGGAGATTCCGATATAAAAGCTAAAGATTACGGGCTTACGACAATGCCTATATCGGAGGCCGTAAAGCATGCTGATATAATCCAAATCCTTATTCCGGATGAAGTACAAGCAAAAGTATATAATGAAGAGATTGAACCGTATTTAAGAGACGGGCAATATTTAATGTTTTCTCATGGTTTTAATATTCATTATGGGTTTATAAAGCCTCCAAAGGGGATAAATGTACTAATGGTTGCGCCGAAAGCCCCCGGACATACGGTGAGGAGTGAATATAAAGCTGGGCGTGGAGTTCCGTCATTAATTGCGGTATACAATGATGTAAGCGGTGACGCAAAAGAAATTGCGTTGTCTTATGCTTCTGCAATAGGTTCAGGAAGAACCGGAATCATTGAAACAACATTTAGAGAAGAAACAGAGACTGATTTGTTTGGAGAGCAGGCTGTTTTATGCGGCGGATGTTCTGCTCTTATAAAAACTGCATTCGACACTTTGGTTGAAGCGGGATATTCACCATATATGGCCTATTTTGAGGTTTGTCATGAACTTAAGCTGATTGTAGATTTAATATACGAGGGCGGAATTGAAGATATGCACTATTCTGTATCAAATAATGCGGAATATGGAGACTTAACAAGGGGTTCTGTACTCATTAATTCTAATGTAAAATCGGAGATGAAGAGAATATTGGCAGATATTCAAAATGGTAAATATGCAGATGAATTTATGCAAGAGATGAACTCCGGCGGAGAACATTTTGCGAGACTTAGGGCTGAATCCAGCGGGCATCTTATAGAGAAAATCGGCAGTGAAATTCGTTCTTCTTTTAACTGGGGGCGTGAGAATCGGTTAATAGATAAGAGCCGTAATTAGCCTGCCGGCTATGAATAATATCCCCGATTGGCTTATGGTATAAAATTTCTCTTTTTTTACAATAAGTATGTATTAAAAATACAGTTATCAAAAGTAAAAAAGGAGTAAGAGATGAAAAAAACATTATCATTATTGGCTGTTTTGGGGATTGTTTCAATTATTGGAAGTCAAAGTGCAAACGCTTTTGACTGGTCGAATTTAAATCCGGCATACTGGGGAAATAATTGCAGAAAAGCAGATTGCGGTTGTAAACCTCAAAAGAAGAAGTGTGACAAATGTAAAAAAGACCCATGCCAGTGTGACCCTTGTACAGGTGCGGCTGCGCCAATAAAGAAGCAGGAATGTGATCCGTGTAAGAAGCCGTGCGATCCTTGTGCAAAGCAAACCCCATGTGATCCTTGCCAGAAGTCTCAACCAAAACCTTGTGACGCATGTGACAGATTGCAGGAAATGACAAAGTAGAAAATAAAAAAAATACCATTTTAAATGGTATTTTTTTTGTTACATCCAATGTAACTCAATACCCATTGAGTTACATTGAGGCTGTTTTTTTAGGCTGAAACACCCTCAATGAGATATTTTTAT
>CALVBV010000005.1 GCA_944325815.1 Candidatus Gastranaerophilales bacterium | reverse complement strand
GGTCGAACCGGCACGTAGTTGCCTACACCAGATTTTGAGTCTGGCACGTCTACCAATTCCATCACATCGGCATATTCAATTTTCAATTTTCTAAAATTTTGTCTGTGATGGAATTGGTCTGTATTTATTTACGCTGGAGTTTTTACCAACTTCACCACTTTCTTGCTCTTGCCGAAATCTACCACACGCGTTGTTATTTTTTTTACACCCGCTCGGGCATCACATCGGCATATTCAATTTTCAATATATTTAATTGAAACAAAAATAAAAATAAATTTCAAGCTTAAAATACAAAATAATCCTTTAATAATATACACAAGACTAATTTTCATGAATTACGCAGGGAGAAATAATAGTCGTATGAAAAAAGTTTTGAGCATCGTATTTGTAATATTTTTAACAGCTGCTTCCGGTTTTGGCGCAACTTTTCAGGGAGGAGTCTCCGAACGCGGGCAAAGTAATTCCAGCAGAATTATAGATAAACATACAGGTGAAGGAATAGGAGGTGCTGATATTAATCTCCCTAAACAAAATTACTCAACAAAAACAGATAGAGAAGGTTTTTTTGAACTGGATACTACAATTAACGGCCCCAGCATAATGTCTGTAAAAAAACCTAACTATAAACCGTTTACCATGACTATTGACGAAAAATCCCTAAATGCACCTATTGTTGTCGGAATTGAAAAATCCAACGCATCAGGCATGGCCGTCGATACCAATATGTATCATCTCGGGGATGACAGCTTCTCTGAACTCTCTGCAAACGCCGGCGAGTTCAGCATGCAAGCGATAGGCCCTTTCTACACCAAAAAATTTACTCTTAAAAACCTAAATTTCGCTAAACCCATATATCTTGTTATCGGCTCTATAATAGGAATAGATACTGCTATGGCACGCTCTATGGGGCAAAATAAAATTCCAAATGCTTTCGCTTCCCCGCCGGAAGTATACTTTAACGGTAATAAAATCTCTGAATTACAGCTAAACGGCGACGGACAAAGAATTAAACTGCCACCGGGGCTTATAAAGAAAAATCAGGTCAATGAAATTACTATAAAAACGGGCAGAAATCTTATGCAGACTGCATATATTGACTACGACGATATTGAGTTTATGAATATAATTATTGAAAATTAAGTTCTGCCGGACATTAGCATTTTATACCCGAGCGTCAAAGCACCCATAACACCTGCTGTGATTCCGCCGTATTTTAAAGCCTTTTTCCACTGGTGATTAGATTTTGTCTTTTTGATTATTTCAAAAAGTTTGTCATCCTTAAATGCCTCTGTTTTAACAAACTTTTTCTTTTCACTGTCCCAGCCCAGCTTTATTGCATTTTTAGTTTTTGTCAGCTCAAAATCCTTAATTTTTTGCAAAATTTCTTTCAAAGATTTCTTACTGTTTTTAAGGTTATCAGGATTCAATGTATCTAATGTTGTCTCCAATGAAATTCCCTTGCACTGTTCCTCGATTACACTTTTATTATCTTTTAAAAGCTTTTTGTAATCTTCCGTTGTTTTAACTTTATCTATTTTATCAAGTATATTATTTAATTCTTTAAAAAATTTCTTGCTTTCTTCCGGCGCATTTTTCTTTATATTAGCCTCAAAAACATTTTTAGCAAAAGTATCTGATACAACCCCGTCAGAAGAAACCGGATATCTGTTTTTTAAATATCCTACAGTTCCGCCGCCAAGAGCACCTAAAGTCATCATGCCAAAGGTTGAAGGGGCGTTAGATTGTTTTTGCTGCTGCGGAAATGCATTATTCTGATAATTAGGATATGCACTCATATTATACGCGTTTGACATACAACACTCCAAAATTTATCTACACTATATTTATATAAAGTCAAACTTACGGCTAAAATTGCCCTTTTGCTTAACAATTCGTAATATTAAGCCCCCCTTTTCTTTTTATTTTTCTTTATTGTATAATCACCTTATGTTGAGGAGAACTGATAAATGAAAGTAAGCGTAAAAGTGCCGGCAACTACAGCCAATCTCGGGCCGGGGTTTGATTGTCTAGGTTTAGCACTGCCTATATATAATACTATTACAATAGAAGAAACAGTACTGCCGGGCACCGGTATTGAAATTAATCTTATGTCGGAAGAAGAAGCTATTGACGAAATGGTTTTTGATAATATTCCGAGAGACGAAAATAATATTGTATACAAAGCTGTAGAAATGCTTTATAACTCAATAGGTCAGGAACCTTCTGAATTGAGAATTAATATTCAGTCTCAAATCCCAATTACACGAGGACTGGGAAGCTCTTCTGCAGTGATTGTAGGCGGTCTGCTTGCTGCAAACAAACTTTTGGGTTCTCCTGCCGACGAGACGGCCCTTTTATCTATTGCAACAGAAGTGGAAGGACATCCGGATAACGTAGCCCCTGCAATTTTAGGCGGATTTGTTCTGGCTTCGCAAGATGTTGACGGAACAATTGTTTACAGAAAACTTCCCTGGCCTCAGGAGTGGGATATTACGGTTTGTATTCCGGATTTTGAATTATCTACCAATATTGCCCGCTCAGTGCTTCCGGAAAATGTTCCGATGCAGGATGCTATATTTAATGCAAAACACCTTGCCATGCTTGTACAGGCTGTACACACAAAAGATGAAAAGCTTATGAAATTTGCGCTTCATGACAGATTACATCAGCCTTACAGAGAAAAACTTGTTCCCGGCATGAAAGAGATTATGGAAGCTTTTAAGCACGAAGACGGAGTCCTCGGTTGTGTGCTTTCCGGTGCAGGCCCGACTATGCTTGTAATTTCGCATAAATACGACCTTGATAAAATTAAATCAACGGTTAAAGAAATCTGGGAAGCTCAAAGTATTAAAGTTGATATAAGAACACTTAAAGTCGAAGAACAGGGTGCTGTGATATTAGAATAAAGAGGATTTGAAAAACCCAAAAATTGACAAATTTTTGAGGTTTTTTAAATCCGACCTAAGGTGTGTGAACCTCAGGCCGTGTGTGTGATAGCACACAACCTTTTATACTCTGCTTCCTTGTTTGTAGTTTATACTACAGGCCAATTTATTTACCCCTGAAACCGTTCCAATGAGTTTGCGAGAAAAATTAAAATTTTTCCGCAAACTCATAAATATCAAGTATTGACAAGTGTAAGGTTACAGGTTACAATAATAGTATGATTAAATCTTTCAATCATAAAGGTTTGGAAGAATTTTTTCTTACCGGATCAACCAAAGGTATTCAAGCAATACACAAAGATAAGATAGCCAGAATTTTGTTTGTTTTGAACAATTTGACAGGGCTTAATGATTTATCATCTCCTGCATATAGACTGCATAAGTTAAAGGGAAGTATGTCGGAGTTATGGTCAGTAACGGTGCAGGCAAACTGGAGAATTACCTTTAGGTTTGAAGAAGAAACCAATGATGTATATGTTGTCAACTATCAAGATTACCATTAATAAGGAGTAATATTATGGAAATGTTCAATCCGCCCCACCCGGGAAAAATACTTTTAGAAGACTGGATTAAAGCAATGGATTTTTCCATTTCAGAGTTCGCATTAAAAATCGGGACAAGCCGTAAGAATTTATCAGACATAGTAAATTGTAAAAGCGGAATCAGTCCTGAAATGGCGTTAAAATTATCTAAAGCTCTCGGCACTTCACCAAGATTATGGCTGAATCTTCAAATAGCTTATGACCTGTGGCAGGCCTCTAAGAAGGTTGATTTGTCTAAAATTGAGCCTATTGCGCTATAGGATAAAAAAATCAAGGGGGCGCAAGCTTTGCTTGCGCCCCCTCCGATAAATATCAATCAAATTAATCCTTCTTAATATCTTTTACTGATAAAGCGATTCTGTGTTCTTTCGGTGTGAATTTCTTGATTAATACATCAACTTCTGCGCCTACTTTGAACATGTTGAACGGATTAACGTTTTCTTCAGACATCTCGGAGACCGGAAGAAGAGCTTCTACGCCCGGGAATATGTTAATAAAAGCACCGAATGTAGTAACTTTGTTAACAGTTCCTTTTACGATTTGGCCTTCTTCGAACTGTCCTTCAATTTGCTGCCATGGGTTTTCTCCCATTCTTTTTAAAGATAAAGAAATTCTCTTGAGTTCGTGGTCGATTTTAATAATCTTAACTTCGATTGTATCGCCGAGAGTTAAAACATCAGACGGGTGTTTAATTCTCTGCCATGAGATTTCAGAAATCGGAAGAAGTCCGTCAATTCCGTTGATATCAACGAATGCGCCGAAGTCTGTGATTCTTACTACGTTACCTGAAACAATCTGGTCTTCTTCAAGAGAAGAAAGAACATTATCAACAACCTGATCTCTTTGTTCTGCAACTGCCTGACGCTGAGAAAGGATAAGTTTATTTTTCTTAGGATCTGCTTCAAGAACTTTAACTTCGATTTTCTGTTCGATAAGTCCGTCAAACGGAGTTCCTGTTCTTAGCTGGGAAGACGGGATAAAGCCTTTGAGGTCGGCAACATCAACCAGCACACCGCCTTTAACTGTTGAAACAACCTTTGCAAGGATTGTATCACCTTGAATTTTTGCATCATTAAGCTGAGCCCATGCCTGAGCGTAAGCGATTCTCTTTAATGATAACTGCATTGGATCATCGTTGTTTTCTTCCTTTAATACATAGAACTCTCTGATATCACCGACTTCTAATTCAGGGGTATCGCTTGAAAGTTCTTTGTTTGGAAGATATGCTTCCATTTTTGCACCTTTTACGCTGACAAGGTATCCGTCTGCTTCTTTTTTAATTACTGTACCTTCTACGATATCTGCTACTGTGTTAGATTTAGCAAAGCTTTCTTCTAACAGCATTTCAAATTCATCGCGAACTTCTGTTGTTGTCATAATTTATATTCCTCCTTTTATTTTTTCTATGACGTTATTTATAATTGATTCCGGGGTGGATGCCCCTGCTGTTATGCCGATTGAATCGGCATTTTGTAACATTTCTTTTTTTAATTCAGAATCATTTTCTATATGAATAGTTTTTGTATAATCTTTAAGAATTTCTGCCAGATGTGTTGTATTGGCGCTTTTTCTTGAGCCCACAACAATCATCAAGTCGCTTTCCTTGGCAAGCTCTTTGGCTTCTTTCTGGCGCATGGAAGTTGACTGGCAGATTGTATTATAGATTAGCACTTCTTTTGCAATGTTATTCAGATAATTCACAACAAGGTTAAGTGTAGAGACCATTTGTGTTGTCTGTACTACAACGCCTACTTTTCTGTGAGATTTAATTTCAGCCTCATAAGGTGCGAGTTCTTCGATTGTGGTTGCAACAACGACTTTATTTGAATAAAGTTCGGCGTTCGCTTTTATTGCCATAACTTCCGGGTGGTTTGGTTTGCCCACAATTACGACAAAATAGTCATTTTTGGCAAGCTCAATCGCTCTTTGCTGAACTTTTTTAACGTCCGGACAGGTAAGGTCAACAACTTCAAAACCGGCATTTTTAACCTGTTCAAACACTTCCGGTGTTGCGCCGTGGCTTCTTATAATACAAATACCGTCGCCTTTTGAGGGAATCTCATAAATAGTTTTTATCCCGAGATTCTCAAGTTCGTTAATTACATCTGTATTGTGAATAAGTTCACCCAGAATACAGATATTTTTATCGGGATTTTCTTTTTTTAGTTTGATAGCAGTTTCTACGGCTCTTTTTACTCCGTAACAGAAACCTGCAAATTTGGCTAGTTTAATATTTGGATTACTCAAAAATTTGTAATTCGCTTTCTAAAGAACTAGAGGGAATACCTCAGTAATAATATTTAATTATAAAAAAAGGGGCAAGTCAAATAATAATCTATTTAACCCATTTTTTGGGGTGTTATGTTCAAAATTAACCGGGTATATGGTATGATTTTTAGTAAATTAATGGAGAGAATGTATGCAAATATCTAAACGGCTGGTCGTAAAAAAAGAAATTCCGATTGATAATTCAAAGGATTTAATTAATTCCATGGACATTGCTCTTGCGGAATATTATTGCAAAAACAATGATTACGAAAGAGGGCTGGAAATATACCGCGAGGTTATACCTAACATTTATGAACCGTCAGAAAAAATTGCGGTCACTAATCAATACATGAATTACGCGATTATGTACGCAAAAAAGATGACTCTTGATAAAAAATATATTGAATCTATTGAAATCTACCGCGATATTATGAAGTTTTCCGGCTTCCCGATTAATATATACAAAAACATCGGTCTTTGTATGAAAGCTATCGGAAATGCGGATCTAGCAATCAAATTTCTTAAAAGGTTTGAGGAGATTTCTCCTGATAAGGAAGATGTTTATGTATATCTTGCTGATTTGACTTACACTGATATTAAGGATAACAAAAAGGCAATTGAGTACTATGAAAAAGCGCTGGAGAAGAATAAAAATAATTTCTCTATTTATAACATGCTCGGACATTTGTATTCTACCTGTTATCAGGATAAGTTTAAAGACAAACAAATTGAATATCTTACAAAAGCATTTGAACTTGCGCCTAACAACAGAATTGTTGTTAAGAATCTGGCTTATGTTTACGGAAAGTTTGATGAGATACAAAAGGCTGATGAATTTTATCAGAAACTTATGTATCTTAATCCGACACATTCCGACCTGCACGCTTACGGTGCTTACCTTGTAAGACATAAACGATTTGCCGAAGGTTTCAAATTCCTCCAGCACAGGTTCCAGAAAGAAGATTTGAAGAATGTTTCATTCCCTGCAATATTCACAAATAAAAAGAAAAGATGGAATATTAAGGTAGATATTAAAAATAAACATATACTTGTTCATTTTGAACAGGGCTTTGGTGATTCAATAATGTTTGTAAGATTTCTTGATGAGTTAAAGAAGCTCTGTGCAAAGGTTTCTCTTGTTGTTCAGAAGCCTTTGATATCACTCTTTGAGGATTCAAAACTCGGGGTTGATATTTATTCCGAGGATCAGATTCCTCAGATAAACTATGATTATTATCTCCCGATGATGGATTTGCCGATTGTATGCGAGACAAAACCTGATACGATTCCTAAGGCTCAGGGATATTTAAAAGTTCCGAAAGCTAAAGTTACAGCTTACGGTAAAAGATACATTAATAACAATGAAAAATTAAAAATCGGCATAGCATTTGAAGGTACACTTGCGAGCAAGGAAACCGACAGAGATATTCCGCTGGAATACTTGTATCCGCTTATGCGTCTTCCGGATGTTGAGGTTTACAGTTTTCAGGTTGATGATTTGAGCCGTCAGATGGATAGAGTTCCAGAAGACGCACAGCTTATACGGCTTGGAAGAACATTTAAAAACTGGGAAGACACAGCTTGTGCAATGAAAAACATGGACTTGATGGTTACAACAGATAACGGTGTTATGAACCTTGCAGGCGCCTTGGGCGTTAAAACTTTCGGGCTGTTTAACAGGATTGTTGAATGGCGCTGGTTCAAGGTAGACGGAAACGATATCGGCTGGTATAAGAGCATTAAGCCCTTCCAGGCCCCGACCGCCGGAGACTGGGATGTTCCCGTAGCTCAGGTTATGGAAGAAGTCGAAAAAATCAGATGTAAAAAAATCGCGGATAAAATTAAGAGTAAATAGTGTTTTAAGTTTATTTTTTCTATCCGATTCCAAATAGAGCTTTCAGCCTGTCCATAAATGAGAGATTGCGCAGAGCATCATATAGAGGAAGTTTTTCTGTCGGCGCGGGAATTTTTGCCCACGCAGGTACAGCTTCCGATTCTATTGCGCCTGTTGTCATACCTTTCATATCAAATGCTTTTTCCAGATATTTGATATCAAATTTTTCCGCTTCTACATTTGTACTCTTTTCGATAGCAGAACCAAATTCTCTGCAGGCTTTTTCCGCCAAATCTTCCACATCTCTTTGGGAGTATTTATTGTCATAAAGTTTATCAATCAGTTTATTAACTTCTTTTTCGTTGTTCTCAAAGAATTGGTGTTTTTGAACATTTTCAGCACCTTTGAGGTGGAATTTTAATGCTGCCTTGAGCTCTGTTTTATTCGGAAGTTCAATTTCAATCATATTTTTGAATCTGCTCAAAGATGCTTTGTCAAGATTGCCGGATTTCGGGTCAACGTTGGTTGTACCGACAATTTTTATATTTTTTAAGTTTGCAATATCATCCAGACCGTTCAAAAATGCCGTTCTGTTTTCTGCAAGATGCAGGTTATTTGCACCGCATTTTTCTCTCGGAACAAGAAGAGCATCGATTTCGTTAAATGCTACCAGATATTTTTTATCCGGATTCTTGGAAGCGGTATTTTTCAATTGCTTAAATACATTTTGAATTTCTACAGATGTCTGTCCGATATAAGGCGAGGATACATCTGCAAATTGAACTTCCGTGTACTCTGCACCCAGCTCTTTTGCAAGCATCTTGGCGCTAAAAGTTTTACCGGTGCCTGATGGACCGTACATAAGAAGGCACTGTTCCTGTTTTTTAATTCCGGAAGCTTTTAGTGCTTTATCCGAAAGCCCGATTTGTTCTTTCATTGATTTTATAAAATCCCTGACTTTAGGATTAACACAGTCATCTGTCAGGCTCGGGAAATTGACTTCCTTAGCTATATCTTTCCAGGCGAGTTTGTTATTCTTTCCGGCGCCGCCTCCGCCGCGTTTTAGATTAATAATAGTTCCTAAAGCCATAATCCCAAAAGCAACGGCTAAGCCTACCTGAGCTACAATACCTGTTTTATACCAGCGCTCTTTTGATTTTTCTTTTTTTGCAGCTTTGCTCTGTTCCTGAACCTGTGCAAGAAAAATGTCGTCCATTGTATCAGCCGGCATCGGAGGGGTATATCGATTGTTATAGCTTATCGGATAAGCTTCTGCTTTAAAATTCGGAATATTATTAACCTGAGTTACCATACACTTTGTCCTTCTATTATATATAAAACAAGTCTTGCATAAAAATTGCTTTTTTGTAACAATTTGTTAGATTTGCGCAGGGCTTATGTTTAAATCCGCAAGGAGTTTGGAGAAATCTTTATCGCTGAAATTCAACTCATGCTGTTTGTTCTTAATTGTTCTCACAATATCTTTTACATCAACCTGAACACCTTCATCCTTTATGCTTGAGGCTGCTGCATCATAAATTGAATCAAGCGTTCTAAACGAAGTATTGTGTTCTTCTCTTGCCAGAAACTCTGCAATAGTCTTTAATTCATTACTATCTGTCTTAAGCTTGTCGCTCACAAGAGAACTGTCTTTGTAATGGTGTTTTACAGAATTAACAATCTGTTCTTTTGTCGGCAGCCCAACCAGAACTTTTTCGCTGAATCTGTCTAGCATAGGTTTATCAAGGGCCTTGCCGCCTATAACAGTTCCTTTTTCAATATTTATCGGCAAATTTGTGGCGCCGATTGTTATAATGTTGTCACGCTTTCCGAGTTTTTCCGTAAAACACTTCTTAAACTCGTTCAGCATATCATTTGAATGCTTAGCGCTCAAGCTGTTATCAACCATCATTACAGAATCAATCTCATCAATGAAAACAAAGAATCGTTTATCAGGATTCTTATCAGCTTCTTTACAAATCATATCAACAGCCTTGTTAAGGTTTCTTTCGCTGACGCTTTGATATTCAGAACCTAAGCTTGTTACATCAAGAGAGGCAAATTTGGAGTCCGGAAACTCTTTTGCCATAGCTTTTGCAAAAGTTGTCTTACCTGTTCCGGGAGGGCCGTATAATAATACGGATTTAATAGGTTTTCCGCCTCTTTCTTTTAAAGCCGTCGGATTATCCACGCTGTTTTTAAATTTTGATAAGAAGTCGTTTAATTCTCTTGGTAAAGCTAACTCCTCTACCTTTGCAGATTTTGTTAAATCCGACCAGATTTCTTTGAGTTCGCTTTTTTTCTTGCCCATGCCCTGACTCTGTTTTGCCATAAAGTAAATACTTGCTATAATCGCAAGCATTGCACCGGCCTGCAGAGCGTACATTGCATTTTGTTTACGCTTTGCTGCTTTTTGCTCTTTTTCCTGCTGCTTTATAAACATGTCAACTTCCTGCTGATGATTCGGCATTGCAGAAACCGCCTTAAAATTGACTTTGGGGGTTGTAACCACAGGATAATTTACTACACTTCTGATTTCGCTCATACGAACTCCTGACACTTCTACTTTTAACATATATAAAACAAAATGTTACAATTAATTGCCTGAATGTAAAGAATTGTAAAAATTTCTCCCAAAACCCTAAAGTTTTGGCTAAAAATGCCGATAATCATGGCAAAGGGACTAAATAAAGGAAAGACAGAAAATGGGATTAGCCTGTTCACAGATTAGATTACTAACATTAACGCAGCGCAAAGCCGACTGCGAATACGGCATCTCTATAGCGTCTATGAACAAGATGGCGCTCACAAGAGAGCAAACCCAGCTGTCTCAAGAATATTACAGCAAACTGCAGTCTAAACAGATTTCTTATTATGCTAACGGCCAGTATAATAAAATAAGTTACGGCTACTTAATGGGATATGGCGCGAACTATCTCGCGATAACCGGAGAAACTAAGCCGTTAAAGAGTGATAATAACGTTGTGTTAGCAGACTACAAAGGTCAGGTAATATTGAGTGATACTTACGCCAATGCAATTACTTCAGTTCTGGGGTCATCTGCTATGGACAGCCACGGAAGAGGAGGAACTTTCTCTACTGATAATATTCCTGCAATACTCGCATCATTTTTACCGGGATTTACCGAAGAAGAGTTTCAGACAGTCATTGACGGCGAAAATGTCTCTTCAAGCTATGAAGCTGAAAACGTAAATACCATGACCGGAGAATCTACAGGAAACTCTACAACTATTGATAACTCACAAACCGTAACAAATAAGATTCAAACACTTGTAGATTTTTATTATCCGATATTTGCTTCAGCAGCCGCAAACGGATGGACTACCGAGTACAATCAGGAAATGGCCGCAAATGATGATTACATAAGCGATGCCATAGTAAACGGCACTTTCCAGCTCGAACAGGTAGACGGCGACGGAAGCTATGACCCTAATACTTCTTTAACATACTTTACGACAAACGGCTTTGTCCAGTCTCGTACGGATTCAGATGTAAGAGAAGAAATAACCGCCTGGTATAATGCTGAAAAAGAACGGATAAGCGAAAAAGAAAGTTATCTTGACCTTGAAATGAGTGACCTTTCCACAGAGCTGGAAGCTATTAATACAGAGATTCAGTCAATACAATCATTTGTAGACGATGCAATAAGCTCTGTATTTGATTGGGGCTCTTCATAGGGGGGGGTAAATGAATCTGGTCTGCAGGTCAGTCCTACAGGCTTGGCGCGCAGAGGGTAAATGAATCTGGTTGGTAGGTCAGCCCTACAGACTCAAAGTACACCCGGAGGGGATAAATAATTTCGGCCGGCATTTATATTATTACCGGCGGAAATTGAACTTCTAAGCCGGCCTCAAAGTCAAATTCCCGGACTATTTTCTTTACCTTTTTTTCAAACTCATGATATAATTTATTATAAACAATCAGGAGAGATTATATGAAAAAAAGAGGATTTACACTTATAGAACTACTGCTTACTATGGGTATAATCGGCGCAGTAGCAGCACTTACAGTACCGGGTCTGGCTTCTAATTTTTCTAAATCGCATATTGGTAATACGCTTGCAAGAACAGTAGAACAAATTGAGCTGGGAAACAGAAAAATTATAGAAACAGCCAATATGGAATATACACAAAACGGAGACTCACCGACTGATACTCTAGGCGGGATAAGTCTGAAAGATATTCCGCACTCAGAAACAGATGCTTCGGATACAGATTCATTTGCAGAAGCAATACAAGATGTTGCGTCCTCATATTGGGCTGTATCTGAACTTAATTTGACTGATACAGAAGAAAGTGCTATTTCTTCCGCAAAAGTGTATGACGGAAGTGCAGATAGTGAATATACAGAAGAGTTGGCATCAAGCAAAAAATATAAATTTGCAAAAATCCCCGCAAATGTCTATATTGCAAGTCTCTGTGATTCCGCATCAAATGAAGATTTGTCAGATGCAGACTTTGTGATTGCGCATGTGTTTATTGATGTTGACGGACACGGCAAGGGGAAAAATGCTTTCGGAAGAGATTTATTTATATTTGACCTCCATAATGACGGCACGCTTGAACCTTACGGTAAAGACTCTTATGAAACTGATTGTGTAAAAGGCAATGTAATAAATGGAGGCTATGCTTGCTCTGCAAGAGTTATGGCTGACGGATGGAAAGTTAATTATTAATCACAGGAGGAATAAAATGGCAGATTCAAAACTTTTAGCTAGTATTCAAAGAACAGATACGGAACAATTACAGATTTCCATCTCTGAATACAGAGGAAAAAGTTATTTCAATTTAAGAATATTTTATACAACAGATGACGGTGCAACCTGGCTTCCGACGAAAAAAGGCGTGACTTTTGCACCGGATCAGCTTGATATATTGTCTGATGCTATAGAAGAAGCCAAAAAAGAGTTTATGCAAGAGGCGTAGCCCGGAGTGGAGTCCGAATTTGGCGCCGGTGAGGCGGCAAACTGAGGACGAAACTCAACGACACCGCCGTTAAACTTGCCGGGAAACAAGCACGGCGCCGCATAAATTATTGCCGAGATTTCAGCCCGGCCTACATTCTAATTCAACATGACAAAATAAGGTGAAACCCGACAAAACTTGTGATAATAAATATGAACACAATGCAAGATGAATTTATATCAACAGTATCACACGAATTGAGAACTCCTCTGACCAGCATAAGAGGGTTCTCACAAACGCTGCTGAACTCCTGGGATAAAATTGATGATGAAAATAAAAAGAAATTTATTAAAATCATAGAAGATCAGTCAAACCGGCTTATTCATCTTGTAGAAAATGTTCTTACGGTATCCAAAATGGGCGCAGAATCATCTGTTTTAAGAAAAATTGATGTAAACAATGTAATAAAAAAGATTATTCCGTTATTTACGGAACAGTATAAAACAAGAAATTTTCAACTGGCCTTAGCACCGAATTTACCTCCGGCGAGACTTGATGAAGATAAATTCCAGCAGATTATGACCAACCTTATTGATAACGGCGCGAAGTATTCAGAACCCGGCAAAACGGTCACTGTTTCGACAAATATCTCTGAAAATATGATTCTCATAGAGGTAAAAGACGAAGGAACCGGAATAAAAAAAGAAGACTACAATAAATTGTTTAAGAAATTCAGCCGGCTCGAAAACCATCTAACCAGCACAACACAAGGGAACGGTCTGGGGCTGTATATTACAGAAAAACTCGTAAAAAGCATGGGCGGAGAAATTTCTTTTGAAAGCAGCGAAGGAAAAGGAACTACTTTTAGAGTAAAATTTCCGTTTTACAACGATGAGGAGGTTCTGAAATGCTCTCAAGCGTCCTGATTATAGACAAACGCAAAGAAATGCCTGCAAAATATAAAAAATGCCTTGAGGATAATGAGACCTGTGTAACAATTGCGCGTACAATCAAAGACGGCATACATGAAATTCAGTCAGCAGAACCCGATATGATTATTATTTCTGACAGCATTCAGGAAAATCTTGCAAAATTTTGTAATGAAATAAGAACATTAACTTATAACACCAGACCGGTGATTGTTGCTCTTTCTAAATCTGCGGATGCCTCTGACAGGATAAAAGTTTTGGAATGCGGTGCTGATGATTTTTTGAGCGAACCTGTAAATATTGATGAGTTTAAAGTGCGCATAAAAGCACACCTGAGGCGTGATATAGAAAATAACCTTGATAATAAAACGCTTTTACCTAATAAAAAATATGTAAAAAAAGCTCTAAGACGTGTACTTAATTTTCACGATAAATATGCTGTCTTAGTGGTTGGACTTGAGAATTTAGAGAATTATAAAAGTGTCTATTCAGATATTGCCGGAGATAAATTAATTCAGACACTGGTGGCGATAATGCGTTCGAGCCTGGATTCTGCGGATTTTCTCGGGCAACTGGATGATACAAATTTTATACTGGTGACTAATCCCTACAGCGCAGAGAAAATCTCAGCATTTCTGGTATTTGCTTTTGATACTGTCGCGCCGAAATTTTATTCCCCCCAGGATATGAAACGCGGATACATGCTCTTAAAAAGCGACCGGCTTGCCGGAATGAGAGCAAATTTTGTTTCCGTTTTAATCGGCGGAATTATTGATAATTATGAATCCATAACCACTGTGGACGGACTTTTGGCAAGGTTATTATCAATAAAAAAAATTGCTAAAATCCCGAGCGGTTCAAATTATGCAATAGACCGGGTTAAAATAGCCGGTGAAAATTCTATTGTAGAAACTGCCGTAAATAACTCAATTTGTATTCAGGAATCAGACGAGGCCCTTTCACTTCTGCTGCGTACAACTCTTGAACTTCAGGGGTATGATGTTGTAGAAAATCTTGATATTCAAAATGCCGAACAGCCCGGAATAATAATTCTGGACACAAATGAAGACCTGTCCGGACTTTTGTTATGCAGTGAGCTGAGGTCAAAAACAAACTTTGTAAATACGAAAATTATCGTAACAACAACAACACATGATAAAACAGCAGTATTGAATGCCGGCGCAGATTTGTATCTGCCCAAACCTTATGAGATTTCAGAGCTTATTCAATGGGTCGAATACTTTATTAAAAATTCCCGATGAGCATGCACCGCAAAACAATAAATTAATATTGCGCCTGCAGAAAAATTTTATGATTGCTTCTTGAATGCACCTGTGCTAGTATGTAAAAAATTGTAAATAATTTATGCAGTAAAAGCAATTTTTTTTCTTGATATGTGTTAAAACAAACGTAAACTTATGTGTGGAAAGGAAGTATAACTATGGTACAATCTCCGGATTTCAATAACAAAATAAATCAGCCGGTATACAGCGCAGTAAAGATTAATATAACCCGTCCAACGGTCAATGCCCCGTCTGACAGCGAAAATAAAATAAGTGAAGGTCAATTTAATGCAGTTGATTTAAACATTGATTCTCCGGAAGTAAATACCAAACCGATTTATTCATATCCTCAGGCACAGGGGCCGGTAATTTATGATATGACAAATATCCGCCCGATACCTCTTCCTGCCGGTTTCCCGTCAATTGCTTACCAGACAACGAATGTAATTCTGCCTAAAAATACATTAGAAGCAGAGATTGAGCTGGAAGTTGAAAACGACGACGAAGATGACGCAGAAATTACGGAAACTGTTGAAAACGAATCCGCCCCTGAAACATCCGCAGAAATCCAAAAACCGGAACCGCCGGCACCTTCATACACAACTGTAGAAGCGGAAAAAACTCCTGACGTTAAAGCGGAAGAAATTCCTATTAAAGAGGAAGAAGATGCGATTCCTGATGATGTAAAAATCATGGAAGAAGAAACAAAAGAAATAGAACTTAAAAGACCGGAAATTATTCCGGGCGAAGATATTAAGCCGGAAGTTGATATTCCGCTTGTTATTGCAAACCTGACAAATCCGGATTTTGACATTCAGGCACAACAAATGGAAGAAATCGCAAGAATTTCATTAGACAATCCAGAAAATGCTGTTCCGTATATAGTGAGAGATGTCTTTTCAACTCTGATTGACATAACAAAAAAAGACACAACTCAGCTTGCAGCACCAACTAATGAACAAGTTAATGCAAGAAGAAAATTAATGGCAAATTATGTAGCGCTGGAAAACAGCAATGCCAGATCACAGACTCAAATACAACTGCCTTTCCGCTTGACAGAACAGGAAGTAGCGCTTGCAAATGAAATTACTCCGATGGAACAGGCAGAAAGAAACAAAGAATACGCACTGTATACCATTGCAATCTTAGCAAAAGTTTACACAGATGAAGTTGAAAAGCAAACAGGAAACATCGTTCCAATGACAGATATTCCGGGCACATCCACAATGGTTGATGCTCTCAGATACAGTCCGAATGCCGGAGTAAAAATTGCTGCAATTGACGCATTAAGACATATTCAAAGACCGGAATACAAAGAAGAAATGACAACCCTGTTTACATTGGCTCAGGCTGATAATAACCCGGAAGTCGCATACTCGGCACAAAGAGCACTTGAAAGAATAAATAATTAAATAAATATATAAATAAAAAATACCGGCCAGATAAGCCGGTATTTTTATTTACTATTTTTTATCTTGAGCCGGAAATTGCGGTTTTGCCGGGCAGGAATGATTTTTTCGCTGCTGTTCAAATCGCTGACGCCCTTCTTTCTTCATTTGTTTCAATATCTTCCGCTGGTCACGGGTCAAAATAGATTCAAACTGCTTCATATTTTGTTTTCTTATTTCATTGGCTTGTTTTTCCAGCTCGGAAATCTCTTTATCAATTACAGCAAGCTTTTCTTCCTGCATTTCTACGGATATTCGTGATAACTTCACCATTTTTGCTTCCTGTTTCTTTGCAAAAATCTGCTCTACAACAGGCTTCATTTTCTTATGTCCGTCCAGCCTTATTTCTCTTGCCTTAACTTTTTGTTCTTCCGTTAAACCAAGCTTCTGTTCAAAAGCTGCTTCTCTGGCTTTTTTCATTTTAATCATTTCTTCCCTTACACCGGGCTTTTTAATTCCTTCGTCAGGCTTTACCGCATTGTTTTCGGCAGGCTTTTGAACTGCCGGCGTTTGAACACCTTCTGCGTTTGCAGCGGTCAGTGCTACAAACATTGCACACATTAAAACAGCTAATTTTTTCATTCTGTACCTCTCTATTCGTTTACTAAGTCACTTAAAACTTCTGCTAACTCTTTTTTTGCATTATAAATTCTTGATTTTACCGTGCCTACAGGGCAGTTTAATTTTTTTGACGCGTCCTCATAAGTAAAACCCCATATTTCACAAAGCATTATCACTTCACGAAACTTTGGCTTTAAAGAATCAATTGCCTTTATAATTCGTTTCTGTCTTTCCGAGGCCATTACTTTGGCTTCCGGAGATATTTTACGATCTTTTATGCTTGTTAATACGTACTCATCTGATGTTGAATTTTGTTCATTTTTGACCACTGATGATTTTAAATAATCTTTCGAAGTATTTTTTGCAATCGTATTAACCCAACTTTTAAAAGAACCTCTTTCTTGATATTTATTCCGGTTTTTCCACAGTTTAATATAGACTTCCTGTTCCAAGTCCTCGTTATCCTGTTTTGTTATTAACCGGATGATATTTTTAACATTTTGTCTGTTTGCTTTGATTATTTCGTTAAAGTTCATTCACCCACCATCAAAAGTCCGTAAGAATCGACAGGAAAGCCTAAATCCTCCGCGGACAATGTTTCTCCGTATCTTAAAGTATCCATCAAATCTTCATCGTTTACAGCTACTCCAAAAGTTAATGTAGAAAACAGAAGCAGAGCTGCTGCGCAAACTGCTCTTAGCTTTGGAACCACATTCCGCTTCTGATAATAATGAAATTTTACCTCATCAATCAATGCGGAAACTTTGTCCATCTTTTGCTGTTCTGACTGGCAATCAGAACATTCTTCAAGATGTTTGCGAAAACTTTCGTCATCGGAGAAAACAAATAATCCTTCGTATTTTGAACATTTATTATCCATTTTTTCACCTTGCCTTTACAATATTATAACGAAATCCGCCCCAAAATGTTCATTTTTGTTTTTTGCCCTTTTTATTATTAAGTTTTGTAAAATTTTTTACATCAACCTAGCAAAAAAAATTTTTCACCATTTTTTATATAGATATAAAGCTCTCTCTTCTTATTTAAACGGACAGGCCTTGGTAATAAATACACAAGGTCTTTTTTTTATCCTTTCATACGAGTTTTCAAACCTAATTGCACCAAAGTGTTAACAAGTTTTTGGGGTAATTTGGATATTAGCCCGGCAAAAAAAGCGTCATTGCCAACCGTATAAGAAAGCTTCGGATTCTTTGCACTGTCAGCTTTTAATATCACATCAACAACTTTATCCGCACTAAGCCCTTGCTTGCCGTTTTTCTGTGCATTTGTAATCAGAAATCTCATCTCTGCTTCATAACCTACACATTTGTCAAGATTTTTGGAATTTTCATCAACAGATTTACCCCATAAAGGAGTTGATATTACACCGGGTTTTATGGATATTACTTTGATATTACGCTTATTCTCGATTAAAAATGAATTAAAAAACATATCAAGACATCTTTTTGATGCGCAATACGGAGAAATAAACGGAAATATTCCAAAGCTTGCCATTGAACTTATATTAATAACTCTTCCTCCGTTTAAAATCTCACAGAGACGCTGGGTAAGTTCCAAATGCCCAAAAACATTCACGTCAAACTGCCTGCGGATTTCATTCATATCAATTTTCTCAACAGGCCCTGCAACAACACAGCCGGCTATATTAACCAGAGTATCTATCTTTGTACATTTTGACAACAAATACCCGCATGCGGGAAGTATTGTCTCCGGCTTTGAATAGTCTATATAAAAGGGATAAATGTTAGGTGAGATTTTTTTTAACATCTCCAAATGCCCTTCATTCCTATACCCCGCAAAAATTACATTGTCAGCCGCCAATCTGTCTACCAGCGTACGTCCGATTCCGGAAGAAGCACCCGTGATTACATAAGTTTTAGTCTTCATATAATGGTCTCATCAAAAGAATTGTAGATATATTTACCTGCATAAAATCATGCTCTTCCACTTCCCGCTGAGGATTAAGTTTGGACTCTATAGTACAGTTTTTGACCGCTATAAATTGTTTATTTGTATTTAATATTTCAGACAACAATCGGCTTTTTTTACCTATCTTAGGCATAAAAACATAGCCCTTTATTATATACTCCGCTGTCTCTATATAAACCTTTTCCCGCCAGGCGGATGTTGTTAATTCTAATATTTCATTGTTTTCCATCTGAATCTTCTCACTCTTTTGATTATCGTTTACCGAGGGGATTTTTGCCGGATATATTTCCCCTTATATTTACTCTTTCATCACCGTCTAGCTCATGTAAGACTGGAACAGAGGCAGATAGAGAGCTAATGCCATTACCAATACAATACTACCGATTACAAGAAGCATGATAGGTTCAATCATTTTTGTCATTGTATCAATGATACTGTCAAGCGTCTTATCAAGAAAGTTTACGCCTTTTTCGAGCATATCGCCCAAACGACCTGACTGTTCACCTGTTGCTATCATAAATAAAAGCATTCTGGGAACAACCTTTGTTGATCTCAGAGCCTGCGATACCTGCATACCCTGCTGAACCTTAACGATTGCACCGCTCATTTTGTCTCTTAATACCGAGTTTGTTAAAGTTACGACCCCGAGATGCAGACAGTCTACAATAGGAATACCGGCATCGTATGAAACACTCAGTACTGACAAAAAGTTTGAATAATTTGCGTACAATATTAAATTATTGAAAAGCGGTATTTTCAACACGAACCTGTCTAATAAATTCCTTGCAGGCCGCCAGTTTACCATCATAAAACAAAATGCAATAACAACAACGATAAATATCGGTATTGTAAACCAATATGTTTTCAAATAATCTCCCGCATTAATCATAAAAGATGTAATTGCAGGCAGTGCCTTATCCTGAGACTCAAACATCTCTTTGAATGTCGGAAATACAAATAATAACATTACAAGCGTAATACAAAAAGCCAAAACTACAACAAATGCCGGATACATCAAAGTTCCGATAACCTTGCCTTTAATATTTGCCTGTTTTTGCAGCAGGTCTTTCATACGGCCCAATGTTTTTTCCAATTCACCGGATTCTTCACCGGCCTTTATCAAACCGATAAAAATATATCCGAAAACCTGGGGATATCTTGCCAGAGTATCAGCGAAAGTAGAACCTGCCATAATCTGGTTTTTTAAAATCTTTGACATGTTTCTGATTTTTGCCTTAGCGGCTTCCTGTTCCATAAACATTAAAGATTCAACAGCCGGAATACCGGAAGAAAGCAATATTTGCAGGGTTGATAGAAAATCTATTTTTTCGCCGAGGGATAATGAAGCAATACGCCCTGCTTTTTTTTGTTTTGTATCATTATATTCACTTATCTTTGTCGGAACAAGCCCCATCTTACGGATTACATCTCTTGCATCCTTAAGATCGGAAGCAGTGATTTCGCCTCTCACAACTTCCTTGCCTTGTTTTAATGCGGTATAACTATATATTGGCATATAAACCTCTTCTTATTTACTCGTTTGCGTAACCCAATACTCTTATAAATTCACTTGTTGTAGTCACGCCTTCTATAATGTGGTTAAGGCACGAATACTTAAGGGTTTTCATCCCTGCAGCAACTGCAGCCTCTTCTATTTCTATATCATGCGCCCCTTGGGCTATTAACTTTTTAATCTCTCTTGTTATCGGCATAACTTCATATATACCGAGACGTCCGGTATAACCTAAGTAGCCGCAGTCTTTACAGCCTTTTTTCCTGTATAATTTTGTCTTTAAAAGCTGCTGCTGCATCTCCGGACTCGTTGTTATGTGTTTAACCTCTTCTTCTGTAGGGAAATAACCTTCTTTGCAATTATCACACAATCTTCTTACAAGACGCTGGGCAATTACACCGGTTAAGGTTGAAGACACAAGATAATCTTTTGCACCCATTTCGATTAAACGGGTAACTGTTGCGGCTGCCGAGTTTGTGTGAACGGTGCTTAACACAAGGTGACCGGTCAGAGCAGCCGAAATTGCTACTTCCAATGTCTCAAAGTCACGAATTTCACCGATAAGTATGATATCAGGGTCTTGTCTTAATATCGCCCTCATACAGGAAGCGAATGTAATATCCGCCTTTGGGTTTACCTGTGATTGGTTAATACCTTCCAACTTGATTTCTATAGGGTCCTCAATGGTTGTTATATTTACGTCTTCTTTATTCAAAGCCTTTAATATTGTATATAATGTCGTTGTTTTACCGGAACCGGTAGGACCTGATGTCAGAATAATACCATTTGGACACTGCACCATATCGTGAATTTTTTGAATATCGTCGTCTGATGCACCTGCAATAACCATCTTATCGCCGGAGGCTTTTAAGCTGACAGCCGGTGCCAAAATACGAATTACAACTTTTTCTTTTCCGGATACCGGAAGCGTGTTTATACGGAAATCGTACATCCTGTCGTTATACTTGATAGAAAAAGTTCCATCCTGAGGACGTCTGTGTTCTGCGATATTCATTCTTGCAAGAACCTTAAAACGCGTAATGACGGCTTGTTCAATACTGCCGGGTATCTCCAAAACTTTTTTCAAAATACCGTCTGAACGAAGACGGACTACATAATAGCCGAGTCTCGGCTCTATGTGAATATCGGAAGCTTTTGCATCAATTGCATCTGTAATAATTTTGTATACAAATTTTGCAACATTACCGCTTGCATCCTGAAGCTCTTTTTCCACCTGAGCCCATAATGATTCTTCATTATTAAATTGAGCAGCTTCTTCTTCTATACTTTGAATGATACGTTCAGTTTCTTTTGCAGCCTGTTCGGACTTTTTCTGTATAAAATACTCTTTTAAATACATTTCGTATTCAAAATATGGTATACAATATACATTCAGCGAACGCCCCGTGGACAAACAGATTTCTCTTATTGTATATCTGTCGGTCGGATCAACCATTGCAACAGCAAGTTTGTTGTCCTCCATTGACATTATTACCGTGCGTTTTTTTTCAACAAAATCGTCCGGCAATAATTTTAAAATGCTTTTATCAACTATAATATTTGATTTTGATACGACATTACAATTATATTTTTTCTTTAGATAAGAAACTATTCTGTCATAGGTTAAATATTCTTTTTCATAGAATATTGCATCCAAGGGCACATTCCTGCTTTGCGCAAGCTGTGTACATTCATCAAGCTGTTCCTGGGTAATCCAGCCAATACTTACAAGCATCTCCTCCGCTGACGGCTCGGCTGGTTTCTCTGTTTCCGCAGCCTCTTCCTGAGCCCCGGATTCTGAATCTTTCGCAGCCGAAGGAACATTTTGGGTTACAGAATCAAAAACCTCGTTAAAATCTCCTGAAGGTATTTGAATGAATTTCGGACTTAAACCATTAAATTTTTCCTTTATCAATTCTTCAACTTTTGCACGGTTGGAAGCGTTATCTTTGTTAAGAATAACAAAAAACTCATCTTTTCTTTTGTCAACTGGAATAAAACCTGATGACTTCATCAGGTTTAATTCAAAGTTTTTTAAATACTCTAGTCTTATACTATTTTTTAGTTTTTCCAGTTGATTAGACATAAGTTTACAAATTATCCGCTACTGTACCTTCGTCGTCGTTAATAATTCTCGGAGTAAGCATTATAACAAGTTCGTTCTTTGTTTTAGAAGTTGTTGTTGATCTAAAGATTGTTCCGATTACCGGTAAATCACCCAGGAATGGGATTTTTTGTACTGTTTTATTTTCATTTTCCTGAATTAAGCCGGCAATAATTAATGTTTCACCGTCTTTTATTCTTACATTCTTTAAATCAAGATTTCTTCTGCTCAAAAGTGTAGCGGCAATTTCTCTTTCGCCGGTTTCACCCACTGTTGTTGCCTGTCCGGCTATTGTTGCGTATTCCGGAACTATATTCAATGTTACATAACCGTCCGGCGATATGAACGGAGTCAAAGATATTTTGATACCCTGGTCTTCACCGATTGTATATGTTTTCTGAACAGTACCGGTTGCACCGTATCCTGCACTTGATGATGACAAGAACTCAGAAGTAACTTTTTCAATATAGTCTTGAGTCAAGTCAATAACAGATTCCTGACCGTTTGTTATTATCAATTTAGGATTAGCAAGTACGCGTCCTTTTTGATTTTCTATCAAGTAGTTCATTGTCCAGGAAATATAAGAACCGCTGCCGTATACATTTTGTTTTTGTCCGTCTACAGTAATGAATTGCGGCGGAGTATAAGTTCCGTCATCATTCCACTTACCGTCTACAAATTGTTTATAAGTATAATCAAACCATCTCGGTTCCGGTGAAGCTTCACGACCGCCGCTCACGCTGCCGCCTGCGAATCTTACACCCCAAGCGTTACTTTGAACAGACCAGTTATTTGAAAATTCCCGGCTTCCCTGTTCATTAAGTTCGACGATTGATACTTCCAAATAAGCTTGCGGTTGTTTTATATCGTTTGTTTTAATAAAGTTTTCAACCATCTGCATTTGAGCTTCTGAACCGCCCATCATGGTAATAGTCCCTCTTTGCGGGAAATATGATATTGAAAGATTCTGAACATCAAAAGGTGATGCGGTTGTTGTTGACGTAGACGGAGAAATTGTGCAAGCCACTACGCCTTCTCCCAACTTTAATTCACCGCCTCCTGCTGAACTTGCTGCACCGCCTGTCATTATACCAGCTGCACCGCCGGTGCTGACACCTGGAGTTCTAGGCGCAACTATCGGCGCACCGCTTGAAGAACCGCCGCTTGTTGAACCGCGGGAGGGAAGCAGCATATTACATATCATATCTGCCATCTCTGCTGGTGTTGTATGATTTACAGTAAATGTTTTTGTCAAAGGTTCTCTGTCAAGCTGTTCTATAACTTTTTTAACAATTGCCGCATCTGATTCCATACCGAATACAATAATTTCGTTTGTTGCAGCATTAACAGTTGCAGCATCTACGCTGGACATACCGGCCTTTTTCATTCCAAATACATTTTTATTTAAAAATTCCGCTATTTTTGAAGCACTCACATACTTTACAGGGAACACCATCATTTCCTGCTTTGAAAATGTTGCATTGTCCGCAGCATCTTTGGCAACTATGATTATAGTATTATCCTGCTTATAATAATTTAACCCAGCTATTTGAAGAACAAGATTAAAAGCATCATTAACAGGCATATTAACCAAGTCTAATGTTACATTACCTTCTACAGAAGAATGGAACACAATATTCATACCGACTTTGTCTGCAAACATTCTTAAAACCTGTTTTACATCAGATTCTCTGAGGCTCAGATTAATCTTATCATTTTTATCTGTCAGCCTGACATCAGCTGACAAAATCATTGCATCTTTATATGAAGATGCTGCGGGTTCTATTGCTGCGGCATCATAAGTTGATACTGCAAGACCTGAAGGTGCAGCAAATGCTAATAATAACGCAGCTGATAAAAATCTCTGTATATGATTATACTTCATTACTTATTCCCTCCGAATTTATTACTCAAATTTGAAACGTCATTATGTGTTACTGACCCTTCGGTTAAAATTTCGCCTATACCGGCTTTATACACATTTGCGCCAAGCTTTACGGTTACACAATCCTGCATTATATTCAGAATTTTGTAATTATTTACAGTATCGCCTTTTTTAACAAGATAATCATTCCCTTCAATATTCAATATAGCGGAAGGGCTGTATTTATCATATAAAATACCGCTTACAATTGTATCCATAACCCGTGCGGCATCAGAATTTTCATTAATAACTTCCGGAGGTTCCACAATTTCAAAAGCCGGCACATCACTGAGACTTTTGCTTCCTATATCTCTATACGGCAAAAACGGATTTGCCTTTACAGTCCCTGACGGGATTGATATCAAATCCTTTTTGGCGGATGCCGCTGCTATCGGGGCAGAGGCCAAGCCTATTGAAACTCCTGCAGAGTCATCTATACTGTTTAGTCCTTCTTTATGCAAGGACAAAGAAACACATAAAACAGGGACTATGCAGCATAGTGCCAAAAGAAACTTTGCTCTTTTTTTCAGTACTACCCTGCGTTTTCCGGATGTACGCTCTATCAACTCATCTGCTGACAGCTCAAATGCGTTTCCAAACTCTTCTTTTTTCTTCATATAATTGCGCATCTTCATATATTAATACTTCTAACGACTTGTAACTCTCACCTACTCTAAACTATACTATGCAGTATTTGATTTGAAATCAATTGTTTATACTATTTTATTACTCTTTTCCCGAAAATTTGAAAATTTATATATAAACCTTCTTTAATTCTACCATAATTCAAGAATATATACAACTATATTTTTCTCGTTACAAAATGTTACACTTTAAGGATGCAAAAAAACACTCTAAAAATGGCAATTTTACAGAAATCTTGCTTGCCTTCGCAAATGCCCTGGAGTCGTATTTTACTCATACATTATATACGTATATGCATTTACATCCAAAGACCCGTATATTACTTTTACATATTTTTCGTCATGAGGCAAAAGTTCAGTAAAGTCTATCGTTTCTTTGTCAAAATCATCATCTGTCTCATAAGCCTCGACTTTTCCTTTAAGAAACCGGGATTGATAAAATAACAGATATATTTTATTATCTTTACGTTCCGCCAAAATTCTGTAAAACCCTTTGTCCAGCCTTTTCCCGTCTATTATAAGATGCACCGGAACATTTAGAATCCTTGCCTCTTCTTCACCTATTTCGCCCATGGGTTTAATCTCTCCCGAAGGGTCAAGGCCGGGGTGAAGGCTTGTCCCGCCGCCGCCGATTTTCTTTATCAATTTTTTCCGCTGTTTTGCTTCTTTCTTTTTCTTATTCGCCTCAAGCGTGTCTATTGCTTCTTCAAACTGCTCGTTTGTTACCGCCTCCTGACCGTCCCAAGCGCGGTCTATGTTTGAATAATCCTCAAGGCCGGCTTCCGCCATTGCCGGCTGAATAATAAATATAATACTGACTATTAATAATAAAACTCGTCTCATATTATTATGTTAATCAAAATTCCAAAAAAGTAAAACTTTTATTTTTAAATGATATAATGTATAATATTGATATATTAAGTTAGCAAGAAGAGAGTATAATGCCAGAAACTAACCTTATAATAATTATTATAGCATTTTTAGTTGCAATTGTTGCAATATACATATTATACTCAATAATCTTGTATCAAGGCTCTTCCGGAAGAGGAGAAGAATTGCAGCTGTCTACTAAAAATATCCTTGATCAGGTGCAGGTGCTTTTTGACAAAAAAGAATACGCTCTTGTACAGCTTCTTGCAACAAAATACCTTGACAGAGTGCCGTCACATATTGATGTCAGAGTGTATCTTGCAAAAGCTTATTATGAGGACAGAAAATACAATCAGGCAATAAGACAATGTTCAATAATTCTGAAGAAAAAGTCTAATAATGTCGATACACACGAAGTTTTAGGAAAGTGTTATATAAAAAAACAAATTCTTAATAAGGCAATAAAAGAATACGAATTTGTTTTTGATCACAGAAAAACCGATAAAGATGTTATAAGAACCCTTGCCGAGCTATACAGAAAAACAGATCAGCTGTATTCCGCAATCAGCGCTTATGAAGTTTTGGCCGACTTACTCGAGCTTGATGCAGATATTGCGGATGTTCAGTCAATTCTTGCAGAACTTAATGAAGAAGCGCATGACTATCCTGCTGCATTTGAAGCCTATAAAATCAGGCTCGGAATTTATCCGAATGATATTAAAACCAACAGAAAACTTATAGAACTGTATATAAAAATTAAAAATTATCCTGTAGCCATAGAGACTCTGCAGTATATGCTTACTTTCGCCACTGAGCCGAAAGTCCTTTTATGGGTATATGAAACGCTTGTTTCTTTATACGTTGAGACAGAAGATTATGACAGAGCAATTGAATTTTCCGAAAAACTGCTTGATATTCAAGGATCTGATAAATTTAAAGTAAGAAATGATATTGCAAACTTTAATATAAAACTTAACAGAACAGAAGAAGGAGTTGCTATATTAGAAGATTTAGCCATGCTCTCGCAAAACGGGTTTGATGTTACACTGGAACTTGCAGATGCCTATATTCTGCGCAAAGAGTACGATAAAGCCCTGGAAAGATATACCATTTTATTAGATAAAGCGACTCAAAGAGAAGCAAAAACAGTAAACTTGCTCATTTGTGAACTATATATTAAATGGGGTATCGACTATGCGAGCCAGGAAAAATTTGAAGAATCTTATGAAATGCTGAGGAATGCTACACAATACAATGCACTTAATTCGGAAATTTATTATAACATTGCAAAAAACAATTTTGCACAAAAAAACTACACAAGTACGATTGAATCCCTGAACAAAGCAATTGAATATGATAAACAACGTGAGTATTTCACAAAATATCTTCTCCTTTTATCGGAAGCACATCACCAGCTCGGGCATTTCTTTGAAGAAAAAAAGGCTCTCACAGACCTGTTAAAAATTGATGAGAAAAATCCTTACGGTCTATATAGAGTAGGGTTGATGTACGCAGCACAGCACGATTTTAAAAACGCGGAAGAATCTTTCAAAAAAGCAATTATGTACGATTCAAACCTCCTGCAGGCAAAATATAATCTTGCACTTTTATATGAAAATAATAACAGGGATAAAGCGAAAGAACTTTATATAGAAGTGCTTGAACAAGATCCTTCCTTTGAAGAAGCCAAGAATGCTCTTGCAGATATGGCATCTTCTGACTATTACTAAACATCTTCCGGAATAAATATAACGGTATCGCTTAAATAAGTGCGGGCGTCTTCTGTATTGGAAAATCTTGGAACTATACGCTGATAATCCTGTACTATTGAAAGGATGTCATCAACTGACATTTTTATTATTCTTCGTCCGCCTGATTCTATAATTCTTGCCATAAAGTTTATACCTCGCTTTATAAAAGTTAACGGCAAATATTATAAAAACTTTAGAAGAATCACTCCTTTACGTTAGGAAAAACATTTCCGCTTTGAATATAAACTTCAAACTCTTCCCGAATGTTTACACTCGCCGAGGTGATTATATAATCTTCAAAACGAATCTTTTTAAATTTTTGGGCCGGCTTGCCGAGCTTATATTCCGCCTCGTACCTTGTCCATTCATTATAAAACTCCTCAAGCGTATTACACTTAAATCCCATTCTGGCGGAAATCTCTTCAAAATTCCTCAGCTTAATCTTTTCAATATCAATTCCACAGTCATAGTCAGAAAATGCCAAGGCTATAAAATCTCCGCTGTGGCTTATGCTGAAATATTTTTCACGGGTCTTTAGAAAAGGTTTTTTACCGTTAAAAACAATTTCTCTGTTTTCTATTTTATAAAATTCTCTTAGCACTCTGTCAACCATAAGATAAGACAAACAGTGCTGATTCCATTTTTTAGGGTCGCTTATCTCTTTTTTTTGAAACTCCTTTAAAAGTTCCTTGTGTACATTATCCGCATCTATAAGTTCAATAACAAAAATATCCATACTACAGTGTTCCTAAAATAATTGCCAGTGCTAAAAAAATTGAAAAATATATCATAAGATTTCTGGCCTGGTATATTCTTATCATAAAGCCGGGCGCGCCCATAAGGTTTTCCATCGGGAAATGATACCATTTATGAACCGGAATTGAATCTGCAGACACGGTAAATTCGTCCATTGATTTATATAAATCTACAGCCAGCGGAATTGTTAAATACACCAAAAACACCTGCCAGTCTAAAATGTCAAACACGCATAAAAAGGGAAGAAAAATATATGCCGCAATCATCAGCCATTTTAGAATTATAAGAGAATCGCTCGGTTTTTCAAAAGAATTTGCAACTGTTTTTTTACCCTCATGCCTGTCAAATTCATAATCCATAACCGTATGAATATAAAGAAGAATAACCGTTATGAGCATAGAGGGGATTGATAATAAGAACACTTCCTTTGAATAAGCTTTTGTCATGACATAGTACACGCCGCCGAACAGAGCCGGGCCGTAAGCCAAGGCAACAGCCAATTCCGAAAGTTTAATTTTTGACAGAAAAGAATATGAAATAGCAATTATTGCACCGATTGATGCGAAATATAAAACTCCGATACCGCATTTAATGAAAAGATAAGCCCCGGTTAAAACTGCAATAAGCGCATAAACCCCGGCTATAGTAAGAAGTTCCCTCACGCTGATTCTTTTCATTATTAAGTATCTGCATTTTGTTTTCTGTGTATTTTTTAGATATTCGCGTTTGTTAAACCCGGCTTGCTTGATAAGATGTTTATAGTCAAAATAATCATCCAGAATATTAGTAACAAGATGGGCAAAACAAATTCCGATAAGTGCAAGGATTCCGTTTAAAATATTTCCGGAAAATAAAGCCGAATAAGTAAAAACTACAAGCCAGGACATTATTGTCATCGGAAGAGAAAAAACTCTTGAGCATTCTAAAATTGCGGAGATTTTACCAAGCATACCGTCTCCTTTAACTTACAAGCCCGCCGAATGCCATAACATCTTCATAAGCTGCACCGGCTTCCAGCATCTCTTCTGCAGTAAAGCCGAAAAGGGTTATTGTATCAATAACTTCGTCTTTATGCTCAATGTTTTGAATAACGGAATTAAGCGCAGATTCCCGCGTCATATATTTAAATTTATCATTAATGCCCTGCTTAAGGCTTCTTCGTTTAGCTTTTCCCATTTCTTAACCTTTATGCTGTTTTTTCCAGTCCGAGCAGTGCCGCGCCAATCATGCCCGAATAATTACCCGCTGCAGCAAGCCTTATTGAAGTCGGGGCTGTTATGATTTCCTGATTAACAGCCTCTTCAATTTTTTTAACATCAACAAATTGTGCCATTGAACCTGATAGTACCACACAGTCCGGATCAAATAAATTAGCCAGACCAATTAGTCCGATAGTTATGTCTCTTTGCCACCGCTCGAAAATTTCAATCATTTTTTCATTGCCGTTTTTAACTCCGTCTATTACATCATAAGTTGTTACATCCGGATTATTAAGCATTTCTTCCGCATCACGCTTTAGAGCCGGCCCGGAAGCATAAGCCTCAAAGCAGTCCCAGCTTCCGCAGGTACATTTTCTGCGTTTATCCGGATACATTTTGAAGTGCACTTCACCTGCTGCACCGGATTTTCCTTTAAAAAGCTTGCCGTTAATAATGATACCGCCCCCTACGCCTGTACCGAGGGTAATCATTATGGAAACATTTGTTCCTCTGGAAGCACCCAGTTTATATTCTGCCCAGGCTGCAGCATTCGCATCATTTTCAAGAAAAACATGCTTAGAACTAAGCTGATGAAAATCAATTGTACGATAGCCTTTAACCAGATTCCCCGTTGAGCCGATTACAGCGGTATTCTCGTTATTAACATCTCCGGCTGTAGAAATTGCAATTATATCAACATCCTGCTCATATCTTTCAATTTGTATTTTTAATGTTTCTTTTATACCCTCAATTGTTTTGGGGGTGGAAAACTTGTCAATATCTGCAATAATCTTTCCTTCCTCATCAATTATTGTACTGTATATTTTTGTTCCGCCTATGTCAAATGCGAGTGCTTTTTTCATTTACTTTGTTCCCTCAATAAATCTTTTTGTAATCAATTGCGGCCTTGTGATTGCAGAACCTATTACAACGCAGTGTGCACCGAGTTCAAAGGCCTTTTTTACCTCCTCAGGCTCCCAGATTCTTCCTTCCAGAATGACAGGTTTGTCAATTGTCTTAACCAATTTTTCTAATAGTCTATAATCAGGGCCTTCTGTCGGCTCTCCGGATTCTAGTGTATATCCGGCAAGGGTTGTTGAAATTATATCAGCCCCCAGATTTGCGCAGTTTATTCCCTCATCAAGAGTAGATATATCTGCCATGGCAAGACGTCCGGCATGGTGAATCTCAGATATTATATCTTGAAGAGTACAGTTGTCATGCTCTCTTGAGGTTCCGTCAAACGCTATAATATCGGATCCTGCTTCAATAAGCTCTTTTACTTCTTTTAAACCGGGCGTAATATACACAACCTCCCGCCAATTTTCGGGAAGTTTGTCCGGTTTTGTAAGCCCGATTATCGGAACATTGAATTTTTTTGCATTCCTGACATCGCGCGCACCTGCCACCCTCAAAGCTTGAGCACCGCCATTGATAACAGATTCCATCATCGCTAGCATGCACTCTTCTTTGTACAAAGGCTCATCGGGCATGGCCTGCGAGGATACAACTATTTTTCCCTTCAAATTTTCAATAATATCCATATTGCTAATTTTATCACAAAAGGGCCAAAGGGGTAAAGGGGTAAAGGGGGTTGAGGAGAAGATATTATGTTGAATAGTTGAAGAGTAGTAAAAGTAGGGTGCAGTTACTACTGCACCAATAAAATCCCCTCTCCCCTTGTGGGAAAGGGCCAGGGAGAGGGGTCTGATAGGGTTGATTAGTTGAATAGTTTAGGAGTTTGTAACAGTTCCTCCCTAATGAGGGAGGTTAGGTGGGTGCCGGCTTTGGTTTAGAAGTTGATAAGTTTAGGAGTTGAGGAGAAGTTATAAATGTTTAAAAGTGGAAAGGTTGAATAGTTGAAAAGTAGTTATAATTTCTTAATCACTCAGTCACCTAGTCACTTAATCACTTCATTAACGCACGCTTCACCCTTCACCCCTCACGCCTCACTCTTCACGCCACTATCACCCATCCCCGGCCCTTCCCTCATTTAGGGAAGGGGGTTTCTTGATCACTTAGTCACTTCAAAAACACACCCTTCACCCTTCGCCTGTAAACTCAACAAAAAACCCGTACCAAATCTCCATCAAGAGTATTGATAAAATATAAATTCAAATCTATAATATAAAGTAGAAATTGCAGGTGAGATTATGAGCCACAAAAAATATATTGTTTGGGGAACCATCTTTGTAATTATATCAATTGTCGGTGTATCATTTTTCTTAACAGAAAAAAGTGAAAAACCTGTATCAGAACAGGCACCGGAACCTGCACCGGTTCAGAAAGTTGAAAGACCTAAAGAAGAAGCAAAACCTGCACCGGTCAAACCTCCTGTTGAACCAACAAATAAGATTCCAGAAAAAAAATTTATACCTGATAATCCGGATCTTTCTTTTTCCGGAATATCCGCTCTTGCAAGCGTTCCTGTCAATATACGGGAAAAAGTTAACACAATTATAAACAACTCTCAGAATTTATTTTTACTAAACAGAACCGGAGATAAAATAATTATTATTGTTGAAAACACAGAAGCCTATCCAAGACACGAAATTGCTATTAAAGAAATTAATATCCCTAACGCTGAAGAGAAAAATATCCCGGCAGGTTATAATTCCGATAATGAAGAAACAGAACACGATATTTGGGAATACGATAATACATCCCATCTTCCTATAATGCACATAAAATACTCGCAGGAAGGAGAAAACGAGTATACAGAATTTTGGCATTATTCCGCTGAAAATCCGGTAAAATATGAAATGAAAGATAAAAACGGCAATATACTTTCTATCAAAAAAGAAACTCCGGAAGGCGATATGGGGCTGAGGATTGAAAATATTTTTTATGACAGCGAAGGAAATACAAAAATGAATCTCTCTGCCGTATACGAAGGCAATGATTTAAAAAGGATGACATATTTTAACGCGGAGAAGCCGGAAGAAAGCTCTACAGTTATTAGTGAATACTCAAACGGGCAAAAAACAACCGAAACCGTTTATAGTCCGGACTTTAGGATTAAAAATATATATAAAGCAGGCTACACCGAAGGTGAACTAAAAGATATAACGGTTTTTGACAACAACAATAGAGAGATTGAAAAAATATTAACCAAATAGATAGAATCCGTCATCGTATTCGACCTTTTTTCGGTCTTGTGAATTTATCCATAATCATGCCTGCCGCACCGACCGCAAGTCCTGTTGCCGTCGCTCTTCCGGCATAAGTAAGAAAAGCTTTTGCATAAAGTTTTTTCATATTCTTAATAAGAGGCTCGGCAATTCCTGATTTTCTTGCAACCTTAATCCCCTTATAACTTGCCATAGCTTCTTCTATCACTGTCGGCATCCAGCCTAAGAAAGCAATTTTTCCGCAGTTATCCCTAATAAAATCACCGCCTGATTTTGGCGCATCTTTGGGTTTCGGACGTGAAAAGAGGGCTATCGTTCCCATTAAGCCTGCTATTATATACCCCGGCTTGCGCATTTTTTGTAAAAATTTACCGATTTTACCGGTCTGGTGATTTAGTGCGTGTCCGACTTCGTGAAATCCGGCAATTGATATTTTATCGGTATTAAGTATGACCTGCTTTGTTGTCGGAACATAACAGGCATTTTTTCCTTCTATGAAATCCGCACTGACTCCGCCTGCAAGTCTTTGAGCAGGCACTATACTGACACCTCTAGAGTCAAGACCTGCGGTTTCTACTGATTTTAAAAAAGCGTCTTTATATAAATGGTTATTTGGAACCTCTCTGCTCAACTGCCTTTCAAATGGTTTTCCGCAAATCGGCAGTGTCCCCATTATTGCAGATGAGGCAATACTTGCGAGGATAAACCCTTTTGTGCTGTCACCTTCGGTTTTGGGTATGTATTGATTTCCGTCATAATAAAATGAATTGACCATTATTGCACACTTCACCTGATTACACTGTATATATTATAAAACAGGTTATATTAAAAAATTGCCAAAATGTTACATAATTTTACGACTTGAGGAGGCGGAAAAATTTTAATTTTTCCGTAAACTCACTTTTTCAAAGCTTTGCTTCTCAAATCCCGATGGAAAGTTATGGCAAATCTGTGTGCCTCATCGCGGATTCTCTGGATTAGATAAAGAGCATTAGAATCTCTCGGGAGAAGGATTGATTCCGATTGATTCGGCAAAAAGACCTCTTCTTCTCTTTTAGCAAGCGAGACAAAATCAATTCCTTCTATTCCCATATCTGATACAATCTGCATAACGCTTGATAACTGGCCTTTGCCGCCGTCTATGATTATTAAATCCGGCTTTTCCCATTTCTTTTCTCCTAATCGGGCAAGCCTTCTGGATAAAACCTCTTTCATTGATAAAAAGTCATCGGGCTTACCTTCTGTCGTCCTAATTTTGAATTTACGGTAAGCAGTCTTTTTAGGGAGGCCGTTTTGAAAAACAACCATTGAGGCTACAGTGTTTGTTCCCTGAATGTGGGATATATCATAGCATTCAATGCGGTTTGGAAAATTCTTCAGCCTTAGTTTTTCTGCAAGATATGAGCCGACTTCATTAAAATCATCACTTATCTGTGCCATCTTTTTCAGCTTTGCATTTTCAAGAAGATTTGATGCGTTTTTGAGTGCAAGTTCGTATAATTCCTTATATTTGCTGCGGCCCTTTGCGTAGTTAATTGAAATTTTTTTGCCGGAAATTACCTGTAACCAGTCCTGATAAAGTTCTTTTTCGCCTACTTCTTCAAGGTCTTTTGATATAATTTTATCCGGAAACTCGAGTTTCAAGTTCGTGTAATAATCCCGGAAAAAGGTCTCAAAGTATTCTGTCTTATCGGCGTTGTCAACAAAGTATGTAAAATCTTTTTTATCAATCAACCGGCCTTCTCTTATCATCATTATAACGATTGCTAAAATGCCATCCTCATAAAGTACCGCAATAATATCTTCATTAAGTTTAGTGTTTTCATAGACGACTTTTTGTCTTTCCAAAGTCTTTTGCAAATCCAGAAAACTGTCACGCATTTTTGCTGCTTTTTCAAACTGCTCTGATTCTGCATACTTTTGCATCTGGATTTGTATCTGCTTCAAAAGCTCGGTCTGTTTGCCGCTCAAGAATAATTCAACCTGGTGAATCAGTTTCTGATACTCCTCCGGTGTTACTTTCCCCTGACAGGGCGCCAGACATTTACCTATATGATAATAAAGGCATGGGCGGTTAGAAAACTTCGGAGTTTTACATTGTTTTAAAGGGAAAAGACGTTTTAGAAAATCAAGAGTTGCATACATTGCACCGACGTCTGTATAAGGGCCGTAATATCTTCCTTTGTCCGGATTCATATTCTTTTTTCTTACAACCTGAATCCTCGGGAAATCCTCGTCAGTTATCAGAAAATACGGATACTTTTTGTCATCCTTAAGCAGAATATTATAGCGGGGTTTATGCTTCTTGATTAAGTGTGATTCAAGTATTAAAGCCTCAACTTCCGAATCAGTTATAATATATTCAAGTTTTTCTATTTGAGATACAAGAACATTTGTTTTAACGCTGTCGTGCTGTTTGTGAAAATAACTGTAAACCCGTCTTTTTAAATTCTTAGCTTTTCCGACATAGATAATTTCGCCGTCTTTGTCGTAATAAAGATAGCAGCCGGGCTGTTCCGGCACAAGTTTGATAGTCTCTTTTAATAACTCATTCATCAAAGATATTATAACATCAGAACATTTGTTTTGCCGAATTTTGCCGACAGGTCATCAATGTGATGAATCAAATACACATAAGGTTCCAAATCTTTTTCGTTCAAGTCGACAATTGCCCCCCATTCAGCTCTTCCGTGGTGCGCTGCAATCATTTTGGCAATGCGTTTGAATCCTGCAGTCATACAAATTGAGAATCCGTACTGCGAGTGGCTTATCCATTCTTTTCTAAAATTTTCGTCATAATCAATTAGTCCGGATTCAACATTTACGGTATATTCAAACAGCTTGCCAATATCATGCAAAAGGCAGGCAGAAAAAACTTCATCCTGATTAACGCGCTGGAAAAACGCCTGCATATTAGCCTCAGCATATTTTAAGCATTCCAGAATATGAACCATCAGTCCGCCTATGTAATTGTGGTGCATCATTTTTGCGGCAGGACATATAAGCATTTTTTCTTTGTTTTCATTATAAATATTGAGTACAAACTCTCTGAGTTTAGTATCCTTAATTCGGTTTATATATCCAATAATTTCTTCATATGCTTGTGTACGTTCATTTTCATCCAATCCGGTTTTAGCTTCCTTAATGAGTTCGAGCGCAGTAACCAGACAATTATTGTACTTTTCGTTGAACGAGCCGGATACAATCCTGAGCTGGTTTCCGCATCTAAAGAGTTTATCATCCATCCTATTGAGAGCTTCTTCCCAAAGAATACAGTTTAAAACTTCTCCGGTTTTAGAATCCTTAAGCTGTAATTTCCCCATTTTAGTACCGGCTTTGGTATCTCCGACCGAAAACGTTACAACATCATAGATAATATCTGTGCTAAACATCTAATTTCTCCTAATTGTTTAAATTATAGCACAAATAATAAAACAATTATGGAACTCAAAAGAGAAGCTGGAGTGGACAGAAAAAACAAGACTGTCTAAAAAACCGTGTAACACTTGCAACGGCCTTGGAAACCATACACAGCACAGCAAAATGATTAAACTTTAAAACAGAGAATTACGCCCGCTCGTCCAGATTTCCGCCGATTTGGATAAAGTTCTTGTAATAATAATTAAACACAAGCACTCCTGCAAATACAAGATAATAAAAATTTATCAGTGTGAACACAAAGTGCATTACTATATTCATACCAAAAATCGTTGTAAGAACAGAGAGTATAAAATATGAAATAAACAGAATCAGATAAAGCCCGAGTGTTTTAAAGAACTTTCTGCAGAACAAATCTTTCAAGGATATAAAATATGCTTTAAACGGATTCTTCTCTTTAAAAAACAGAACCGGTGAATACAACATTATAAGAAAATATGTCAATGACATTGTAAGAAATAACAGAATGTTCCAAGCATTAAGCCTGAATAGCTGGGTTTCCGTGAGCGATGACAAAAAGTTTTTTAGAGACTCCGTTGTTTCTATTGCTTTGGAAAACGCCTCCGGAGAAATTCCGATATCTCCGATAAACTTCATCCCCGTATAATATGCAATTACCAGCAAAAACAACGAAACAATAAATGTGTTTAAAACAAGACCCAGCACCGGCAATATATACTCACCAACGCCGGAAGGAAATTCTTTGATTAAAAAATTCGGATCTTCATTATTCTCCGGCGATGAAACACACATCTTTATCATATAAAACCATCCCGATAAAAAAGCCGTAAGCATCAGGATAAACAACACTGCCGCAAACACCAGACTGATTATATTTCCGTTTACCGAAAACAGTATATAAAGACTTGAAATAAGCGAAAACAAAATAAGCGGAGTTGCCAGTATTATATATTTATTGGTAAGATTAAAGCTATTTTTTATACATTTTATCATAATATTTGTCCCTAAGCCCTGTACTGTATTACTGATTGTTCAATAATGTCATCGGAAACTTTGGAGGCAAAATCTCTGAAATTATTGCCAATATTGGAATCCGCATTTATTTCTGAAATACAGACGCCCTTATTTATTGCCTCCATTATTGTAAAATAGTTATTCGGAATTTTCCAATAAACCTTTTCACCAAGAGTATTTTCAATATCTTCTATCTTAATTTCATCATTTTCCATATAACGATTGACAACAACCCTCACTTTATCTTTTGGATATCTTCTGGAATTAAACAGATTAAGACACCTCTGGCAGTTTCTTATTGCCGGAATGTTCACAATTGTTGTAAATAGTATCCAATCCGAACTGTCTAATATTTTTAATGAATTTGCATCTATATTTGAAGACATATCAACTACAATATATGGAAACACCTTTTTCAGGCTTCTGAAAAGTTTTGTTATCTGCTGGGTTGTTATACTCTCTGACTGTTCTATATAACTCGGATCTGCCAGAACGTACATTGACGTATTTTTATATTTTTCAAATGCTTTAAGCAATGTTGCTTCGTCTTTGTCCAGAAGCCTTTGAATAACATAGTTAACATCAAAAGGCGGGTTTAGATTAAGAAAAGTCGAAACATCGCCAAGCTGAAGATTTAAGTCAATTAATGCAACCTTATCCTTTGTAACTTTTGCCAGCTCGGAAGCCAGATTTACCGCAATCGTCGTTTTTCCGATACCGCCTTTATTGGAATACACTGTTATAATCTTGGATTCCGACCCGGCACTCTCTGCAGACTGACTCGCCAGACGAATTACTGTACGTACCAAGTCATCTTTTAGCAATGGCTTAGGAAGAAACTCTTTGGCACCCAGGCGAAGCGCCTTGATTATTGTATTGGTGGAACAATTTACAGACGTTATTATAATTTTTGAAGTATAAAGTTTTAAATTCTCGGCAATATGCTGGCTTTCTTTATCTTTTTCTGAAATATCCAATATTACAATAGCATTGCCTTCCAGTTTTTTTATTTCTTCAAATCCGGCTTTAAAATCATCAAAGAGTATAACATTCATCCCCTCAAGATAACCTTTAATAACCTCTCTTGAATTTGAATTTTTATCTAATACTATGATTGACGGACAATTCTGCATATAAAACCTCTCAAACAGACAGAAAAATTTTTCTGCTCTTCTTAATATACATCAAATCAGAGTACAGGACAATCCGAGTTTGCGGAAAAAATTAACATTTTTCTTATTAATTTTATTTTTCCGCATCCTGATTATTATTCACCCAAAATTTTGTCTAAATCTTTTTTAACCGAACTCAGACCGTTTATCCCAAAAACTTTGTTTAAAGTGTTTATAAGGTTAGGGTTAAGCATCAAAGGCGTGCATTTTCCGACAAAAATATTAAAGTTTTCAAACCGGCTCAAATACGTCATTTGAGAGATTGTGTAACGGTCGCATTGCGGAAAAAATATTGTTACAGGAAGCCCGGTAATTTCTTTTACCACTTCTGCTGTCCGTATAACCGCAAAACTGTCATAACAGCCGTTTATATTAATTATGTTATCTTTTGTCAAATTATACGCGAGCGAAATTATTAAAACATCATCGGGCGTCTGTTTTAAAAGCTTGTGAAAGTATGCCTGCTGGTCAAGCGTGTAGCCTGCCTGCCCTATAATAAATATATTGGAATACTCTTTTTCCGCAAGTTTTTGTTTTAATTCCGATATAAAATCCTCAAAATTATATCCAATATTCACGCTTTCACATTGTTTTCCGGTTTTAAAGCCTTTTGACTGCAAAGCCGCTTCTTTAACTTCAGCAAAATCTTTATTCTTTATAGGTATAACTCCTTTTGAGCAGGCAGAATCCGTTGTATAGAGTCTTCCTCTGTAGAGATGCTCAACATTAAAAAGCGAGTGCTTGGTAAGAATAATCGGCCCCGGAAATGTCGCAAAATCTAAAAGACACTCTTCCATTCCCTGTCCGAATTGTCCTTTTAGATTTTTGTACTCTGCAAATTTCGGAAATGTATTCGCCAGCATCATTTCATCATGAGTATAAACATCGATATCAATATCGTTGAAGGCCTCCAGTATATCTTCAAGCTCTTTTATATTAGAACCCGCAACAAGTACGGCTTTCCCCGGAGTTGTGGAATATGATACCTCATTAACTCTTTGTCTGCCGTATCGCTCTTCCTGAGTCCGTCTTAAAAGCGTCATTAATTCATTGTCCTTCTTGGAAACATCAAGGACGAGAGTTTTAATTCTGTCTGAATCGCGTTCTTTTGAATTAAGAGAATCAAGAATTTTCAGAATTGCCAGATACCCTTCTTTTTCGTTTTTCCCGTAAGTTTCCAAATCCAAAAGATTAATACAAATACTTTTTGCAATAACAAAAAGTATCTTGTACAAATCACGAATCTCCTGCGGTGCAGACTTTGTTTCATTAAGAAACTCTTTTTCTCCGAGCCTTATGGACTGAACAATATCTATTTTTTTATAATCTTTAAACGGTGTTTCAATAAACTCCGGCTCAATATTTCTTTCCCGGCAGAGATTTTCATATTGTTCAATAATATCCGGCAGAATCTCATTAAACTTTTTAGTAAGTCTTTCAAAGTCGGATTCTGAAAATTCCGGATTTGAAACCATTATAGAAATAGTATTCAGTATGATGCTTCCGGAATCTGCGTTGATAATACCGGCCTCATGGAGTTTTAAAGCATAATAAGCAGTAGTTTTAAGATAAATAATTAGAATTTCCTGCAGCGCAGAAGTTCTCGGATTAACCGAGCAGATGCCTCTTGAGACACAGCTGTCATATTGATAATCTTCATTGTAATTCATAGTAACTATATGATACGTGCAATTACGGGAAAATAAATTGCGCTGTCGGGCAATGTCTGCTGATAAAAGAATTTACATTTTCTCCTGACAGGCAGAATTAAAAAGCCCTGCCTGTAAATACCGCTGTTGTCCGGCAAATGCAGGAATGCCGGGCCCGATTCCTGCTAAAATTATCATTTTTCTGATTTTCTATCACATCTTTCAAATGTAAAGTTTTGTTATTAATAACTTGACAATTTTAAAATTTTGTGGTAATGTGCTTGAGTGTGTTTAACCAAGAGGGTTTATTTATGAGAATTACAGCTATCCAACCCGGCGGAGTTGTCTTGCCGAAAAAGAATTTGAAAATCCAGGTTTTCCTACAGTTTCACCTTGTTCATTTT
>CALVBV010000004.1 GCA_944325815.1 Candidatus Gastranaerophilales bacterium | reverse complement strand
TTAGTTTTGCAGTTTAAAAGGTCATTTCTAATATCGACCTGTGCATTTTCAAGCTGTTGAATTGCATTTTGAATATTTCCGTTTCCGATGGCTTCTTCGCTTGTTGTTACTAGCCCGGATTGTGAAGTCCTTGAAACTGCGGGTGTACCGTACTGTGTATCGTTAAAATTTAGCGGAGTAAAGGCATTACCATCAGCCATTGCGATACTATTTACTGCAAAAAGTAATCCTAATGCCAGAACTAATCTCTTCATATTTCGTCTCCTTCTTATATATAATAATCATGATAGTACAAAATTTCTGCTTTGCCAATCCTATATTAAATGTATAATATTAATTATGGATAGAGATTTATGCAACAAATGCGGAAGATGTTGTTCGCATATACCGGTTGATTTTTCCCGAAGAATAATGTATCGTGACGGGATTCAGCCGTTGGGCGATATTTTTGAGAGTTATTTAATCCCGCTTGAAACACGCGAAAATATAACAATTTGTTCCTGTAAATATTTACAGAATGGCTTATGTACAAATCCGGAAAAACCTGAAATATGCAGCATATTTCCTTATTCACCCTTAGCATTCTTGCCTGAGGAATGCGGATTTAAAGGTGACATATTTTTAAAGCGGGAACATTTAATGCAAAGAGTTCGCAAATTAAAAGAAGAAATGCTGGACTATCAGACGCGGTTAACGCTAACGCACGACAAATCTGAACAGCGTCAGCTAAATCGTTTAATACAATCCCACCAAGCTTTTATAGATAAATACAAAGTTTACGGGTCTAATGATTGGTAAAGTTGAGAAGTTTAGGAGAAGTTATAAATCCTTAATCACTCAATCACCTAGTCACTTAATCACTCCGGCGCCTGAACTTAAGCTCTATATCAAAATCTCTTTAAAATATTCCCCGATAGAACAATTGATTTAATGTTTCAAATAAGGTAAATAAAATGAAGAAAGAGAAAGGAGTTTTAATATGTTAGAAGAAGAACGGCACGGACATCACTGGCTGAAAGTTATCGGTGTAATACTGGCGACATTTCTCGGTGCGTTTTTGGCATTCTATTTTGCAGTAGATATGACATTCAACAGAATGATGAATCCTGATTATCAGATTAGAAAAATGGAAAAAATGGTGCAGCATCAGGAAAAGAAATTCCGTAAATTTGAAGACAGGGTTTTTCAGGATAATCCGTTTGAGCCAAGAATGGCGCCAATGCTCGTGAATCTTGTAAAAGAACCGGGGGAATACAAAATTATTGTTGATTTGAAGCCGCTTGGAGGAGACGAAAAAAATATTAATATCAAACTTGATGACAATGTTGCATCCGTCTCCGGAGAAGTGGAAAAAAACAGCCGGCACGGAGAAAAAATTATGAATTTTTCTCAATCATTTTATCTTGATGAAAAACCAGATGCTTCCAGGATGACTAAAGAGCGTAAGGGGAACAAATATATTATTACCATTCCTTATGAAGAATAAACAGCATAAGCCGGATTTTAAAATATCCGGCTTTTTAGTATAATTTTTTTATGGAGAATCTTGAGCAAATCAAAAAAGCCGTAGAAATTGAAGTTAAGTACAAATACATTAATATTAACGGCAAAACAGGAAGCTTTTCGTCATTCATCTGCAGAGAATTGCGAAAAAAAATAAAAAACTCTTCAAACCCAAAATGGAAAGTTCTTTTAGAGCATTTTTTGAGGTATCAAATGGATACCTTGCCACAGCGAAAAAAATCTCTTGAACATCTCGTGAACGTAATCCGTTCGGAACAAAATCCAAATCCGGCTCAGATACACAACAAAACAACGCTGAAATCTGATGTTATGTATCTTAAGGGCGTAGGGCCTAAAATTGCGTATATTTTGAATAAACTAGGAATATATACCGTATCAGATTTACTTTACTATTTTCCTAGAAAGCATGTGGATTATTCAACCAGAACCCGTATCCGCGACTTGACTCCGGGCGAGACGACGACAATTTTCGGTACGATACGCTCAGTGGAGGCTTTTACAACAAAAAATAATCTCGGAGTTGTAAAAGTTAAAATTTCAGACGGTTCCGGAAGCCTCAGTCTAAACTTTTTTTCATCAAAAACCAACAAATTTACTCTTGAGCGAATGAAATCCCAATTTCCCAAAGGCGCAGGAATAATGGTCTCAGGGCTTGTGAAAATTAATTCTTACGACGGAATGCCGACCCTTGATAAACCGGCTTATTCAATCATGGATGATGACATTCTTAATCCGTCTAATATTAACTTGGCGCGAATAGTGCCTATTTATTCTCTCAGCGAAAATTTGAATATTAAAACTCTAAGAAAGGCTATATTTAATACTATCCAACAGTTTAAGACAGAAATTAAAACAATTTTGCCGACAGAGATAATAAAAAAGTACGGATTGCTTGAAAAATCTGAGGCTGTTGAGAATATTCATTTCCCGAAAGATAATGAAACTTTAGAGCGCGCGCGGTACTCTCTTGTGTTTGAGGAATTGTTTTTAATCCAGCTCAGGCTTGCGCTTGTAAGAGAAGAAAACAATAAAAATCTTACATCTGTTCCTCTGAGTGTAAAGCGTGACGGGCTTGTCATGCGGTTTATAGAATCGCTTCCTTTTAAACTTACTGGTGCTCAGCAGAGGGCTGTAAACGAAATTTTGAATGATTTAAACTCAACAAAACCAATGCAGAGACTGCTTCAAGGTGATGTCGGAAGCGGAAAAACCGTTGTTGCCTGTGCAATGCTTCTTGCAGGAATTGAAAACGGATTTCAATCCGCTTTGATGGCGCCGACAGAGATTTTAGCACAGCAGCATTATAACAATTTAGTTAATTGGCTAACCCCGCTCGGCCTCAGAATTGAACTTTTTTTAGGAAGTCTCGGGAAAAAACAGCGCAGAGAATCAGAAACGAATATAAGAAATGGCCAGGCTGATATTGCTGTCGGAACACACGCGCTTATACAAGACAATATAGAGTTTGCAAACCTGGGCGCTGTTGTAATTGATGAGCAGCACAGATTTGGTGTTAAACAACGGCTTGCATTAAGAAAAAAATCGAATAATCCCCAGATTTTGACAATGACTGCAACGCCGATACCGAGAACTCTTGCCATCACTCTTAACGGCGACCTCGATTTAACGATATTGGACGAACTTCCAAAGGGAAGGAAGCCGATTACTACAATACTTACTAACTCCGGGAAACAAATATCCGGCCTTATAAGACAGGAAGTAGAAGCCGGAAGGCAGGCATATATTGTTTATCCGCTTATAGATGAAAGTGAAACGCTTTCTGCAAAAGCTGCTACTATTGAAAAAGAGCGCTGGCAGAATGAAGTGTTCCCGGAATTTAAAATCGGTCTTTTGCACGGTAAGTTAAAAAATGACGAAAAAGAAGATGTGATGCAAAAGTTTAAAAACCGCGAATACGATATTCTTGTCTCGACAACTGTTGTAGAAGTAGGGGTAGATGTTCCGAACGCCACGGTAATTGTGATAGAAAACGCTGAAAGATTTGGGCTTTCCCAGCTTCATCAGCTAAGAGGGCGTGTAGGAAGAAGCGATTTACAGTCTTATTGTATTTTATCCTCATCTGCCAAATCTCAGGAAACAAGGGCAAGGCTTGATATAATGACCCAGACAAACGACGGGTTTGTAATTGCGGAAAAAGATTTACAGCTCAGAGGGCCGGGGGAATTTTTAGGTACGCGGCAGAGCGGACTTCCTGATATGATTATTGCCGATATTGTAAATGATGCAAAAATTCTGGAACAGGCAAGGTACGAGGCAATAAATTTCGTAAAGAATAATAATATAGACGATTATCCTCTTCTCAAAGAGGCTAAGAGCCTAAATTTTGACGGAGATATATTCTCTGCCGGCTGATTAGGTTAAAAAGTTAAAAAGTTAAAAAGTTGAAAAGTGGAATAGTGGAAGAGTTGAGAAGTAGTTATAAATTCTTGATCACTTAGTCACCTAGTCACTTGATCACTTGGTCACTTAGGGGTAGGGTAGACTTCAGTCTACCACATTACGGAAAGGTTTAGAAGTTGAGAAGTTTAGGAGTTGAGGAGAAGTTATAAACTCTTAATCACTTAGTCACCTAGTCACTTAATCACTTTATAAACGAACTCTTCACCCCTCACGCCTCACACTTCACCCGGTAAAAGTAGGGTGCAGTTACTACTGCACCAATAAAATCCCCTCTCCCCTTGTGGGAGAGGGCCGGGGAGAGGGGTTTGACTGGATTAATTCGTTAAATAGTTTAGGGGTTTGTAACAGTTCCTCCCTAATGAGGGAGGTTAGGTGGGTGCTAGCCCTGGTTGAGGAGTTGAGGAGAAGTTATAAAAGTTGAAAAGTGGAAAGGTTGAATAGTTGAATAGTAGTTATAAATTCTTGATCACCTGATCACTTGGTCACTTGATCACTTAGTCACCAAGTCACTTAATCACTTCATTAACGAACCCTTCACCCTTCACGCCTCACCCTTCACCCCTCACTCAATCATCCCCCATCCCCGGCCCTTCCCTCATTTAGCACAACTGTCCATGATAAATTATTTTGTCATGCTGAACTTGGTTCAGCATCTTACCAGCGTGGCGTTATACTTGTTTTCTGGTAAGATCCCGAAACAAGTTCGGGATGACATTTTACTTTATTGTCTCTACAGGATTCCTTTTGTATATGATACCTATATTTACTTATATTATCAGCTTTCTATATGAAATTATCCTGGACAGCAGTGCCACAAGGAGAGAGGGGGTTTTATTGGTGCAGTAGAACTGCACCCTACTTTTACCGGGTGAAGCGTGAAGGGTGCGTTTATGAAGTGACCAGGTGACCAGGTGACTAAGTGATTAAGTGATTAAGAAATTTATAATTACTCTTCAACTGTTCAACCTTTCCACTTTTCAACATTTATAACTTCTCCTCAACTCCTAAACTACTCCACTTCTAAACCAAAGCCAGCACCCACCTAACCTCCCTCATTAGGGAGGAAATGTTACTAACTCCTAAACTACTCAACTTCTAAACCTTTCCGTAATATGATAGACTGAAGTCTACCTACCCCTTCCCCCCCCTCACGCCGTCATCACACATCCGCTTTGTAAATTTTTGTAAAAAAAAGGCAAATATTTCATTTTTATATACTTTATATATTTAAAGGAGTTAATATGACTTTTGTACCGACTTTTAAAAATATAAATTTTGAAAACAGCTATTTTAATGTACAGACTTCCGGCTGGATTATGCCGTCTTTTAATATTAACTTGCCGCTGTTTACCAATTGGACAATGCCGTCATTTTTTAACTTTGGGAATTTTGATTTCAGTGATATCAAATTTACATTTCCAGACACAAACTATAAGACTGATACGCCTAATCTTTGGAACTTTTCTGATATGAAATTTGTAATGCCTACCTCATCGAAAAAAACGAACGTAACCAAGCATGAAACCAAAGGGAGTATAAATAACGAATATTCAAACCTTTCCAAATCTGAGGCTTATAAAAAGGCATTAAATGATACAAATCTGGAAAAGCTTACAGGCGGGCGTAACTGGTCTATTGCAGAAAGCTCTTTTATAACGGATATACCTTTTGCAAAAAAGGGAACAGGTGCAATTCTTGAAAAAGTAGCAAGTCTAATCGGTGAAAATTTAGTTATCACCTCGGCACTCGGCACCGGCGAGAATGGAAATCCGCACGTAAAAGGCGGATATGCAAGCCATCATAACGCAGAAAATCCAAAACTTGATATAAGAATAAACGGAAACGGAAAAGAACTGGCACAAAAATTGAAGAATACGGGATATTTTACCCGAGTCTCCACAGAGAGTGACCATTTGGATGTACAAATTGATCCGGATAAATTTAAGGATTTTGATACAATAGCTTAACCTGCGGATTGAACTGATTAAATCTGGCTTGGAGAAGAATCCTGCAGAATTAATTGAGTTGTTATGCTATAATTTTTTTATGCAAAATTCTAAAAAAAAGCCTCTGGTAAGTGTATGCTGTTTAACTTATAATCACGCAAAATTTATACGTCAGTGCCTTGACGGATTTGTTTCTCAAAAAACTAATTTCGATTTTGAAGTGTTAATACATGATGATGCTTCTACAGACGGCACGGACAAGATTATAAAAGAATACGCGTCTGAATATCCGGATATAATAAAACCGTTATACGAAAAAGAGAATCAGTATTCTAAAGGGTCGTCAATTTCTAAAACTTATAATTTTCCCAGAGTACAGGGCAGATATATGGCAATGTGCGAAGGTGATGATTATTGGAATGACCCGTATAAACTGCAAAAACAGGTTGATTTTTTAGAAGCTAACCCTGATTATACGGTTTGTTTCCATAAAGTTAAATGTATTTATGATACATTTAGGAGAAAAGAAACTTTCGTACCTTCTTATGAGATGTTAAGCAAGGTTAAGGCGTTTGATTATACAAACCTGCTGGAATTTAATTTTATCCAAAATTGTTCAATAATGGTGCGCTGGGAGGCTGTTGAAAATCCGGCTCAGGTATATCCCGCAAACATACTTACAGGCGATTGGTTTTTGGGATTGATGTTCGCAAAACACGGCAAAATAAAATTTTTAGACGAAGTGATGGCAATATACCGAATAAATTCCGGAGGCGTCTGGTTTGGCGCTCATATTGACCAAAGGAACTTCTCCTGCAAAACTGCTTGTCAGAGAATGAAATTCTACCTGGATGTTTACCATTTAATTACTGAAAACAGCCCTGCGTATTTTTTAAACAAAATTATGCCTATATATAAAAATACCTGCGAACTCATTTGGGAAGAAAAACAATATGCACGGTATTTTATATATGTTTTCAGATACGCTTTTGTATTACATCTTGTTTTGTTGAAGATTTTAATTAAGACTTTGTACCAAAAAAGGGATTTAATCAGGTTCCTTGGCTGAAATGTCTCATAAGTGCGGAAACAATAATCCAGTCTTGTTCTTCATCAAGTTCATGGGCCGTGTATGCCGGAAGTTCGTAATATTGGATTCTTCCTGAGAGTCTGCAGTTATCACGGAGAACATTTCCGACGGAGTTGATATAACAAGCGCCGTTTTCTGCTATCAAACCTTCAAACTCCTGCCTTCGCGGACGATTCCGGTAATCATAATTAACAGGTTTTATTAAACTGTATTGACCCTTACCCTCATTAAAATTTCGGCTTTTTTCTTCTGCTTCCTGCATATCAGATTTTTCTATCTTCCGCCAATGGAACTGCTTTTCTAATACGCCGGTGAACATTGAATCAGCACCGCTTTCAAGAAAAGACTTGAACATACCGTCAATATGTTCTGATTTCAGCATCGGAGAAGTCGCCTGGATTAGAAAGAAATAATCCTCAGCGGCAAGATTGGACTTTGAAATGTATTCAACCATTACGCTTTCTGTGGAAGAATCGTCCCGGGCGTTCTCCGGGTCGCGTTCATAGACTTCAAGTTTGGAGAAGTTAAATGACTCCGCAGTATTTTTTATTTCCGCGCTGTCTGTCGCGATAACAACTTTATCGATACATTCTGCATCATTGGCGGCTTTTGCCGTCCAATAAATGAGCGGTCTGCCGTTAAGTTCTTTTATATTTTTTAATGGAATAGACTTACTCCCGCCCCTTGCCGGAATGAATGCAATGTTCATTTCTCTCCTCCAAAATTTTTATCATGTCGTACAATACCTGATTAAACGGGGTTTCAACATCAAGTTCTTTTCCCAGCCTTAAGATTTCTCCCGCAAAAAGTTCAACCTCGGTTTTCCTGCCGGCAAGAATATCCTGATGCATTGAAGTTCTGCCCTCATCACACATGCCCGCTAGCGCGTTTAGGGCATCTTGTTCCAGATTCTCCGGATTTTTTATACCTTTTTTCTCTGCTATCAGACAGACTTCCCGGATGATTTTCCGGGCAAAAGATATAAAAGATTTATTCTGCTTAAGTTCACCAAATGTCATATTCAAAATAGCGGATGTTTGGTTTGAAAAAATATTCATGGTGAATTTAAGCCAAAGCGAGTAATCAATATCCTCCGGGGCTGAGTAGTCAATTCCGGTTTCTTCAAAAATTTTGATAATATCATCATCGCGCTCGATAACAATTTTCCCGATACCGTCCTGGGTTACGGAATTTCCTTCTCTTACGGCGCTGTGTCCGATAAAATAAGATTTCAAAACCTTTGATTCAGGATATGCGGAAATAATTCTTTCTTCCGAAGAGATACCGTTAAGCAGTGAAATTATTATAGTACCTCTTTTTACAAAGTTTTTAATACTGCTGACTGCGCTTTCCAGGCCGGAAAGTTTTGTAGAAATGATTATTAAATCCGGTTCAAATTCATCCTGAGGCAGAATATATTCAAAGTCATATTCTTTTCCGTTAAGCTTGGGTTTATTTTTTTTTAATTTCATAAATCGCTGTTCGTCAACGAGAATTTTTAACCTGCATTTCCCGTTGAGTTTTGCAGCAAAAGTAAGTCCGACCGCCCCAAGTCCGCAAATAATAATTTTTTTCATAGTTTTATTATACCACAAGCGCCGCTATCGGACTGAAGAATATTTTTAATTTTTATGATAATAATTATATAAGGAGGCTTTTATTATGCAAAAAACAATAGAGATTAATAAAGAAAAATGTATTCACTGCGGATTGTGTATCAGCGATTGTTTATCGGGATGTATAGATTTTAATAATGAAAAGTTTCCTGAAATGGTCGACGAAAGCCGGTGTATTTCCTGCCAGCACTGTTTTGCTATTTGTCCGACAGGGGCATTGTCTTTTAACGGGAAAAATCCAGATGAATCAACGCCTGCTGCTTATGATGATATATTGGACTTGATAAAATCCAGAAGAAGCGTAAGGCAATATAAAGACGAAGAAGTTTCAGAAGAAATGCTCAATAAGATTAAAGAAATGCTCTCTTATATTCCGACAGGATGTAATTCTCACGCGCTGCATTTTTCCATCGTAGAGAAAAAATCTGTTATGGATGTGATAAGGAAAAAGGTGACGGATTTGCTTATTAAAACTCTTTCATACAAAGCAATTTCCCCGCTTATGAATAAATTTTCCCGCTACAAAGATGCACTGCTTGCCGGGGAGGATGTAATCTTTCGCGGCGCACCGCATCTTATAGTGGTTTCCTCTCCGATTACAGCACCCTGCGCTACGGTTGACCCGATTATTGCACTCAGCTATATTGAACTTTATGCCCAGCATTTGGGTCTCGGAACCTGCTGGTGCGGATTTGCAGAAGTCTGTATTAAAATGTTCCCTGAACTGTGTGAAATGCTCGAAATTCCGTCAGGGTACAAACCGGTTTACGCAATGCTTCTGGGAGTTCCTGCCGTAAAATATCAGAGAACGATTCAGCCTGAGCCTTATAAAATTACGGAAATTAAAGAACTCAGGGAAAAAGATTCCTGCTTCTTCTGCAAGATTAAGCGGCTTATAACTAATTTTATAAGGTAAAACTCTACTTCCAGTACTTATCAAGCCATTTTGTCGGTTTAATATATCTGAATCCCATTTTCCCGAAGTAGCCTTTATAAGCCTGCTCTGGTGTCGGTTTGCCGTGGAAAATCAGAATCTTAGCTTCCTCCGGATCTCTCGGTGTTTTAAACCAGCACATCGGAAACTTATGCAAACATTGGCGTTTGAAGCTTACTACCCAGTCTTTCGGCCAGTATTTCAGCAAGCCCTTTCTGTCCATTTCATAAGATAAAAATGCCTGTTCGTTTTTATATCTGTCTCTTATAGTTTTGCCTTCCTGATAAAAATGTTCGATAATATCAGCGTGTTTTCCTATCTCAAATCTGTAAACAGAAGAATTGCCGATAATATCATGCGGGAAATCATAATCTTTGCAGATTAAGAAGCTGCCTTCCACCTCAAAAAACGGGTCAAGAGAACTTCTTATTATAATATCCAAATCCAAAAACAGCGCAGTTCCCTGTAAATCAGAAAGCGGGTTTGCAAAAAGCCCGAGTTTTTTCCACATCCTGTCCGGAATCCCCTCGTCATTTAATTCCGGAAGCGGTCTGATTTCCACCCCTTCAACAATGCCCTCGGCGTTATCAGTAAAACAAACAAAACGATGAGGAAGAGTTAAATTTCTCTCAACCATTTTGTAAAGCTTGTTCACATATTCAGGGCCAAATTTGTTACCCCATTTTATACAAATTACATTTCTCTCCATATCATACTCCTAACTTGTTCAGAATATCATAAACAGCCTAATTAAACAATTCTTTATTCTTCTTGTCGGTAATTTTTTTGTAATCTTTGCTTACTGCAATTACTTTGGAGTTTTTAATACTCTTTATAAACGCTTCATTATCTTTAAAATCAACATCTCTGCGTGCAGGAACAATAAGTCCTGTCCGGGCAAAATATTCGATACATTCTTTAGAAGAAAGATATTTTATAAACCTCAAAGCTTCGTCTTTATGTTTGGAATCCTTTGAAATAGCCCAGCCTGACGCGTCTGCAGGAACTTCTCCGGGAAAATTTATTATACCGAAAGGAAATTTTGCTGTTTCTGAGATTTTAGGATACATCCATCTTCCTGAAAGATAGAGCGCAATTTTGCCGTCCAAAAACATCTGGGCAAGAGTGGAACTTCCTACCTGAGACGGATTAGGCGCATATTTTCCTTCTAAGTTCTTGTAAAACTTAATCCCTTCATCCTCTTGGAGAGTTAAAACATAAGGCATCGCCCAATAAATATCCCGCTCAAAACTCACGGCATAATCGCCTTTTGAACTTTCAAGCGCAGAAATAAAGCCGGAGAATGTCCACTCTGACGGTAGTGTAACCAAATCCTTATTGTAATAAAAAACAAGGGTAGAAATATCTCTCGGAATTGCATAAATCTTACCCTCAATACTTAATGCATTTAAGCTTTGAGGATAAAAATCTTTTGAGTTTACCTCCTCTGTTAAATCCGCTAAATGCGAGGCATAAAGCGGCAGGTATAAATTATTGATAAAAAGAACATCCGGTGCCTGAGACGAGGCAAACAGAAGATGTAATTTCTGAAAATAATTCTGCGGTATGTGAATAAAATTAATCTTTATATCCGGATTTTCTTTTTCGAAATCTGAAATTACGCGGTTAAGAATCTGTACCTCTGTAACAGACCCCCACGAGGCAAAAGTTAATCCCTCTTGCGTGCAGGAACAAAGAATAAACGGAATACAAAACAATACTATGATTTTTTTCAGCATAAATCCATTACAAATTCGAGATTATCTTCCGACACATTTACGATAAATTTATGGCTGTCTACACGCACTATATATCTTGTAGAATAATCATCAAGCTTTTCGCTCGCACGTGCTTTAATCTTTTCTGTATTTAGGCTGTCATATTGTTTCATCTTGAATGTATTATCGCCGTTAAAACCTATAACCGTGTATCCGTCAGAATTTTTCCCGAGACAACATCTGATTTTATCATTAAAATCAACCTCGCCGACTATGTCGTATTTAACCCCGTCCATCACACAGGTTTTTTCAATAGTCACAGGCTCTGGCTCTGTAGAAACAGGTTCTTCCTCCGGTTCTTCTGTCTGCTTTTCCTGTATTGATTTAAGCAGTTTTTCAGTATCCTCATCTCTTTTGCGAATATTTTTCTGAGACTCTTCCCTAATCATATCATCAAGCTCTTTGTCAAGCTCTTCCGGAGTTTTATCCGAATTGTTTAAAAAAGTCGGCTTATCAAAATCAAGATATTTGTTATCATACAAAGACACAAAATCATCGTATTCTTTATCAGCATTCACCGGAACATCGTAATCGTCTTCTCTCACAATTTCTAAATCACCAAACTGACTGAACTCTTTCTGTACATCAGAAACACTCGGCGCGTTAGAATCGTCAAACTGGTTTACTACCTCAAAACTCTCCGAGCCGTCATAAAAAGGTTTGAACGAAACATTAGTAATATTTTTGAGCAGAGTTTCTTCATCAGCAACAACAGCTTTTTCCGGCTTCTTTTCGTACTTTTCCGGATGTTTTAAGGCATCACGCAGATCGGGCAGTTCATTTGCGATATGCATTTGAGCAACATCATAACCTGATTCTGCATATTCTATTTCGTCAGAAGGTCTGGATTTATACGCGTCTTTATTATGAAGTTCGATTGATAAATCCGGAAGTTTATCTTTCAAAGACAGAATACTCACGTCATATCCCTCACTGTAGTATACGACTGAAGGTTTCACTTCCGATTCAATCCGGCGCCCGCCTTGTTTCTTGAGAGCTTCCGACAAGTCAGGAAGCATATCTTTTACATTTAAGGTCAGTAATTCGGAAGTTTTATGAGGCTTCTCATTTTCATTTACAATTTCTTCCGCCTTTGTTTTAAGCAAACCGGGATCAGTTTTTAAATCGGTTATAAAGTCATCATCCAGCTCTACGGATATAAGTTTATTTAGTGCATCAATATCCTCTTTGGTAAATGTTATATTCTGATCTATAGCATAAGTCGTAACCAAATCTGCAAGAATTTCTTCCTGTGAACGTTTCTTTTCTTCCTGCGGACTCGGCAGAGCGTATTCTTTAATATTTCTCAATGTATCATCATTAATTTCAGAATTAAGCAGCTTGTTTATTTTGTCGATATCGTCGCCCGAAAACTTCAGATTGCCGTCTTGAATATACTTCTCATAAAGTTCCTCGTCAAATCCCCCGGATTCTTCTTCCTCCTCACCTTCTTCGTCCTCATCAAAGTTATACGCAGAGAGAAATTCTTCTAAGGCGGAGTTCTCTTCTTCATCTTCCTCAATAGCCGGGCTTTCTTCCGACTTAGTTTTTTCCTGGAAAAGTTCATCCAAATCCACAATATTCGGCTCTTCTTCAATTTCCGGTGCCGGGGTCGTGGCAGCTGCAGGCACAGAATCAGTTATCATGCTCACTGGCATCTTTTCCGGTTTGGTATACATTTTATCCAGCGATCTTACAGCCTTTTTAATGTTAGTTTTTTCTTTTTTCTTCTTTTCTTTTTTTGTTTTTTTCGCTTTTGGCGCATCATCTGTAAAATCAATGCCTTCCTGCTCTCCAAGCAGGTCTTTCATACTATTTTGAGCACGGATGAAGAGAAATATTATGATACAGCCTATAAGCAGAAACCCTAAGACAAATAAAATGATATCATTGCCGGAACTCTGCGCCGGAACATTTGATGCAGCAGAAGATTCCTCCTCTGAGACCGTACTTTGTGCATAGCTTTCCTCTTCCGGTCCCGGTTCAAATTGTCTGACGCTTTCTCTTATATCAACACTCCCGGTTTGAGCGACCCCGCTTTGGGAATGTATTGTGGAAGGCCTTTCCTGCTCTCTATACTCAACAGGTTCTTGAACAGGTTCATCATAAACAGGCACAGGAATTGGTTCATACATATTCTCTTCCTGCGGTGCAGCTTCAGGAGGATTTGAAGACTCTGCGGTTTCTATCTGAGCAGGAGTTTCACCCGTCACATAAAGAGCTTTTTCCGCTTGAAGTAATATATTTGGCAGTGTTTTTATTGTTATTTTGGTGTAACCGTTGCTGCTGGTTGTATAAGGCATTGTTGTTATACTGTAATTTTGTACCCCATGCCCGAGAGTAACCTTATCTTTTATTTCACAGTTAGTATCCGGCAGTATTAAAACATAAGTTCCGGCATCACGCTTTACCAGGTTTAATTTACCTGCATAATCCTTTTTGGTCGACACAGTTAATTTGACACTGTCAGGAGAGCCGCTGTCAAACTTGAGCGACATTATGCTATTCTTATAGTTCTCTGCGCCAAAAGCCCCGACTACCGTTACGACCGAAGCCAATACTAACGCTATCGTCTTCTTTTTAAACTGCCTCATATAAATTCATTTTATCATAATGTATTAAAAGAGCATATACCTGAAATAAAAAATCATTAATTTACACTATAAGGATACGGAAAAATCACTCGCAACAGAAATTTACATATCCGTTATAATAATCTTTTTGTCAGAAGATATTTTTTCTACATTCAATACCGTGTATAAGACATTGTTATACATAAACTCGCTTGAATAATACCCCTCTGAGCTCTCCGAAATATCGCTTTCCTGAAATTCAAATAATTCATTTATCCTGTCTATTAAAAGCGCCAGCTTAAGCTCATTACACTTTATTATAATTACAGGATTTTTATCGGCACTCTGTTTAGAAGCCGGAAGGTTCAAAAAACGCTTCAGGTCAATCACCGTAATATAATCCCCCCTAAGATGCATGACACCTGCTATAAAATCCGGCAGGCCCGGGATTTTAGTAATGACTGTATCTTTCAAAACCTCCCGCACATAATCAAGTGCTATACAGTAAAAATCTTCGTTTAAATTCAGCGATATATATTTATTTTTAACATACAATTCTGCCGATGCCAGCTTTATGCCGGCCTTTTCCAAAATTGCCGTAGTTCTTTCATTCATCACGGCAAGAGAATCTTCATCCTTGGGGAAAAGAGCCGGAATATTCGTTGATGAATACACATCATGCTGTTTTAAGATATTTTCCAGAGCATAAATGTTTATAATATAGATGGTTTCGTCTTTGTACTTGTATATCGAATCTACGACCGTTTTATTATCCACAAACGGCAGTGCATCCGTAAGCGCAGAGTCAAAAGACTGAATACCTATAACTTTGTCTGTAATAAGCCCTAAAATAATTTCATCGGTCTTAACAATAAGAAGTTCGTTATTAACGTTATATGGCGTGACATTTATATCAAGGTAGAATCTAATATCCACAACATTAATAACAAAGTTGTTATACTTGAGAAGTCCGATAACATTGTTAGGGAGTTTCTGAGGATATTCCAAAGCCGGAAGCTTCATTATTTCAAGCACATTGTCGGAATTTATTGCATATTTATTCCCGCCGAGCTTAAAATACAGATGCGCATTCTTTTTCTGTTCGATATAGTTATTGCTGTTCATACAATACTACCCTGTTCCTTCCGCTCTCTTTTGCCTTATATAAAGCTTCATCTGCCGATTTCAGAATATCAGCCGGAGTATTAAATTCCTGATAATTCATTGTAAGCCCTATACTTACCGTAACTTTGGCCTTTACTCCGTTGTAATTAAAATCATATTCTTCAACCATCCTCCTCAGGCGCTGAACAGGGATAACTGCCCCTTCAATGTTGGTTTCCGGCATAATCATAACAAGTTCCTCGCCGCCGTATCTGTACAGCAGGTCTGTTTTTCTGAATGCAGATTTCATCAAGTCCGCAACCGTTTTCAGCACATAATCCCCGTATTGATGACCGTGCGTATCATTGACTTTTTTAAAGAAATCAATATCAAGGATTGCAAGGCTGAAATCGGAAGGATGTCTTTTTGTACGGTTATGTTCCTGCTCTAAGCTGATTTCAAACTGACGTCTGTTATAAAGCCCTGTCAGTCCGTCAAGAACGGACATAAATTCTTTTTCCGTATACTGATATTTCATCTTAAATATAGCGAGAAGTTCGCTTATCATAATATCAAAATATCTGAATGAAGCATAATCCATATCCTGACGGGTATAGAAGCAGATTCCGCCGATAAGCTTCTTATCAAAAATCAGAGGGATAATGATTTTGGACGTTAAATCCGTAAATTTATAATCAAGCTCATTTCCCAAAAGCATTCTTACTACTTCAAATTTTGTATTTTTGAAAGTTCTGTATTCTTCCATTTTACGGAAAAAGTCGTATTCTATATCTGAAAGAACGCTTTTAGGCAGATTTCTGCCAAGCGTGTCTATATACAAAATATTCTCTGCAAAATCATCCGGCGATGCAAAGAAAATTCCCGCAACATGGTATTCTACAAAAGAACTCAGAAGAGAAAAGAGTTTTTCCACCAAAATTCTTTCGTAATTCATAAAGTCACTGAGGTTTCTAAATTCGTTAGCAAATACGGATTTAAGAAGCAGGTCGTTTAGAATTGTGTTAAGCCTGCTTTGTGCGGAATTGTCTTTATTTGTGTTAACGGAAATTGAGGCTTTATACTCCTCCGTAAGCGGATATCTTCTGAGCGTTGCGTTAATATTTCTTGCAAGCTCATTAATATCAATGGATTTAGACAAAAATAACTGTGCACCCGCTTTTTTACCCCAGAAGCTGTCTATTTTTTTATCAAGAACAGTGAGCAGAATGACCGGAATTTTTTTTGTCTCATCGACATTTTTAATCATTCTGCAAAGCTGATACCCGTCGATTACAGGCATTAGAATATCCGATACAACCAAATCCGGCACATATTCAAAAATCTTTTTATACCCTTCTGCGCCGTTTGTTGCAGTCTCTACCTCAAAACCTTTCTGGATAAGCCCTTCTTTTAAAAACTTCAGCTGGGTATCGCTGTCCTCTACTAATAAAATCTTTGCCATATATTTATATATTCCAATTTTGTTAATTTTATTATAAAATGATTATATAATAAATACTTTAAAAAAACTATAGGAGAGAAGAAGTGCTTAATGATTGGAATTTAGGATTGAAACAAAAATTTAATTTAAAATGTTCAATAGATATAGTAATGCTTATAATAACCTGCATATTGTTTATGTTTTTTGCAAGGCTGAAACAGCTTCCGCCTTATGATGCGATTGTGTTTTTGGCAATAATAGCCGTAATCAATGTTGCAGTACATCTTATAACAAAACAGTGGATATTAAGAACTATTAAGAAATCCATGACTTCCCAGTCGGATTCACTCGCCCAAACGAGCGACGAAATTCTTAATTCTATAGAAACCCAGAAAAGAGTTTTTGAACATTTGACTTCCAATACAAAAAATATTTCCACTCTCGTAGAAAAATTGAAAGCGCTTTCGGAAGAAGCTGTAACAACTTCTAAAAATACTGAAAAGCAGGTAACTCAATCAATAAACTTCTCAGAAAAAGAACACGAAGCGATTTCTTCTAACGCAGGGAAAATGCTTGTTTTAAGACAAAAGATTCAAATGATAGCAGAACTTATACTTGAGCTTTCAGAACACTCCCAGCAAATCGGCAACACTATTAATGTTGTTGATGATATTGCGGAACAGACCAATATGCTTGCCCTGAATGCTGCTGTTGAGGCTGCAAGAGCAGGAGAACACGGAAAAGGGTTCGCGGTTGTTGCCGGAGAAATCAGAAAACTTGCAGATGAATCTAAACAGGCTATTACAAAGATTACATCGCTTACAAGCAATATACAGTACACGACAAACTCCACTGTTATGGCTACAGAAGAAGGCTCTAAAGAGATTGAATCCGTTGTAAAAGATATTAATAATGTTTCGTCAAATTCCGAAATACTTTTGAATCTTATAAAAGAAATTCTGGAGTCTTTGGATATATTAAATCAAAACGCCAAGAAACAAAACGACATCATTGAACGCTTAAACAGCATTGATGAAGAAAATACCCGTATTGCAGAGAATCTTGTTCAAACAATCGGAATTAACGAAGATAAAATATCACGACTCGGCGAATTGTCAGCAGAGATTAAAAATTCGGCAGTAGAAAACTAATAAAGGACGCAGAGAACCTTGGAGAATGACAATAATCAGGAAGTAATGGCGATTTTTCAGGTAGAATCCGAAGAGATTATTGAAAGAATTTTCAGTAATCTTTTTGCCTTGGAAAATAATCACACTGATAAGGATCTGATAGGCTCTGTATATCGTGATTTACACAGCCTCAAGGGTGCCGTGCGGATGGTCGGGTTTAATAATATTCAAAACATTCTTCACAAAATGGAAGATATTTTTGATGCTGTAAATAATGATAAGTTTTCTCTTGATCAGAATGTTATAACAATGATGTCCAAAACTTTGGAGGCTGTATCCAGATATTTGCAGGAGTCAATAAAAAATGAACGTGAAATCATAGATGATGAATACTCCGCAACCATTTCCAATCTGGAGTATATTTTAGAAGTCGAAATAAAAGAGGCTCAGGACTCCGAAAGTATTGTCTCAATTGCATCGCAGGAAATTACACCCGGAATCGCCGAAAAACAAGAAGAGATTAACAGGGCTTTCAATAATTGTTTTGAAATAATTGACAGCATTGTACCGGAAGAAGAGTCACAGGAAATTGTTATATTAAAAGAAGAAGTCCAAAATATATATGACCATTTAAAAGACTCAAACCTCTACGAAGTAAAAAGTTCTTTGGAAAATATTCTTACTAAGCTTGAAGTTGTCATGAATGCAACAAATACTTTCACAATAAGTGAAATCTTAGAGCTTAGAAATGAATTGAGTTCTGCCGCGGCAAAATTTACGACCTCCTGTATTGAAACAGAGGAGAGCGGTACAACATTTTTTGACGTAGCAGAAAAAATTACAATGCTTCAGGGAAGCTGTGTTTATTCTAAAGAGATAAAGGAAGATATCCTAAAGTTAAAATCCAATATTGATGATACTAATATCCTTGAGATATTAAACATTATTCTTGAAATACTTGATTTTATAACAGAAAATTCCGTCCAGCTGGAAGAACAGATGATGCTGACATTAAAAAGCGGCGTGGAATACTGCGCTCTGCCGAATGAAAGTATAGACAGCGATCTTATTCTTCAACAGCTGGAGATTATGAAACAGCTTCTTGAGCTTAATTACAAAAAAGAAAACGATGTAAGCGAAATAAAAAATATTTCCACACAGACATCTAGCGGAAATAAATCGTCCTCATCAACAGAGATAAAAACTCTGCATGTTAATGCGCAAAAGCTCGATTTGCTTGTTAATCAGCTGGGCGAACTTATTATTACAAAGATTAAGACAGAGAAAAACCTTGAGAAAATAGATTCCATAAAGAATGCAAACGAAAACTGCCAGAAGGATTTACTAAAGACTTCCAATTATTTAAGATATTATAACCGCAAATATCTGCAGTCAGGCAGTACCGACCAGTATACCGGAGTTTTTGTAAAACAGGTATTCTCGCTTCTTTCAGACATCACGCAGAATGTTTCAAGAACCATATATGACTTAAACTCTTTGTACCGTGCATCCAAAGAGGATGATATGAAGATGCGCCTGATAATTGACGAGATGGAATCAATGGTTAAGAATATCCGTGTACTTCCGATATCTACGGTATTTAATTCTTTTTCAAGAATGGTTCGGGATATTGCTAATGAAAAGGGCAAGGATATTGATTTTGAAATAGAAGGCAAAGATACCTGCGCTGATAAGAAGATTATAGAAGAGATAAAAACCCCTCTGATTCACATATTAAGAAACGCAATTGATCACGGAATAGAAACCAAAGAAGAGCGTATTGCAAACGGCAAGAATCCTGTCGGAAAGATTTTATTATCAGCAAAACAGGATGATAATAAAGTTATAATAGACGTAGTTGATGACGGTCAGGGATTTAATCTTGAAAAAATCAAAGACCGTGCGGTATCCCGCGGATTTTTGACTCAGGAAGATATAGAATCAATGACTGATGAGGCCATAATGAATATCATTTTCTGGCCCGGATTCACGACAGGAGATTCTATAACCAGTATCTCCGGCAGAGGTATAGGGCTTGATGTAGTCAAAACAAAAATCTCCCAGCTTAACGGAAAAGTAAAAGTAATCTCTGAGTTTGGCAAGGGAAGCTGCGTACATATTGAAATCCCTGTAACACTTACAACATTAAGAGTGTTCCTTGTTAAAATATCCGAGCAAATCTTTGCGATTCCGATTCAGGTTATCACGACATTTATCCTAAAAAGACAGGATGAAATTAATACCAGCAACGGCACCCGTTCAATTGTATATGACGGCAATATTATTCCTCTTTATTATCTGTCGGATATATTGAAGCTCGACCCGGTTCCCAGAGGAGACAAGGAGACCATCCTGATTCTGGAAGCGGATGAAAAGACTATCGGGCTTGTTGTGGATAAACTTCTTGGCGATCAGGATATTCTGCAGAAAAAATTATCACCGCCTCTTTATAAGGTTAAAAATATTTCGGGAATTACTAACCTTGCATCGGGCGAGCTGTGCTTAATTCTTAACATGCAGGATATAATGCATTATGACTTTAACAAAGCCATTGCTTCCAACTCCAAACTTCTTCCTGCGGATGTGCTTTCTTACAAACGCATACTTATAGTAGATGATTCCGTTACGACCAGAACAATGATTAAAAATATTCTGCTTAATATAGGGTATATGGTAGACACGGTTCTGGATGCGCAGGAGGCTTTGGTCAAACTAAAACTTACGCATTATGATTTGATAATAACCGATTTAACAATGCCGAAAATAGACGGTTATGAGTTTATAGAACTTTTGAAAAATGACGAAATGTACGCAGATATTCCGATTATAGTTATCAGCTCGCTGCCGGAAAAAACTGCACTTAAAAAGCTGAAACGGATGGATATAGAATGTTATGTTTCAAAGGACAACTTTAATCAGGTTGATTTTTCAAAACAAATTGAAAAAGTTCTTAAAAAGTACCACCATTAAGATATTCTGCAACAGCCTGCGGTACAAAATTTGATATATCGCCTTTATTCACAAGGATTTCGCGTACACAGGATGATGAAATAAAGTTGTACTCGGGTTTTGTAATCAAAAATACGGTTTTTATATCATTATAAAGCGAGTGGTTGGTCTGCGAAAGCTGGAGTTCATATTCAAAGTCAAAGGAGGTTCTTAATCCTCTCAAAAGAACAGAAGCGCCGCGTTTTTTTGCGTATTCTACAGTCAGTCCTTCAAACTTATCTACTTCTACGTTAGGAATATTTTTAACAGCTTCTTCAATAAGTTTCACGCGAATATCAACCGGCAGAAAGCCTTGTTTATTAATGTTATAAGAGACTGCGATTATAACTTTATCAAAGATTTCAGCCCCGCTTTTCAGAATATCAATATGTCCGTTTGTAATCGGGTCAAAACTGCCCGGATAGATTGCAATAGTCATGTCTTTTCACCTGTTTTCTTGAGTTAATTATATCATAAGCATTTATTTTATGTTAGAATTAGTAAAAACAAGGGAGGTTTTATGTCCATAATAATCATGATTATTTTATTAAGTATACTTATTTTAGTACACGAAGCAGGACATTTCCTCTCAGCAAGGGCTTTCGGCATAAAAGTCGAAAAATTCGGTTTTGGCCTTCCAATCGGCCCTACTTTGTACAAGACTAAAGTCGGTGATGTGGAAGTTCTTGTACACGCGTTTTTGCTTGGCGGGTATGTTTCTTTTCCTGATGATGAGAAGGATTGCGATTTGCCTCAGGATTCAGAAGAGAGATTTATTAACAAACCTGTATGGCAGAGAGCTGTTGTTGTAACAGCGGGTGTTATAGCAAACGTATTATGCGCAATTGCCCTTGTTATGCTTGTTGCAGTGTGGACACACAAACTGCCTTCCGGAAACTACAAGATTTATGCGGCAGAAATAAGCGCGCCAAAAGAGGCCAGTATTTGGCAATCAGGGCTTGAAAAAGGTGATAGAATTTTGAGTGCTAATGGATGTGATATTAACAATGTGTATTCTTTCCAAACTATAGTAAAAAACAGCGCACAAAATAACGGAGTTATAACTCAGGATACTATAGATAAAAATTTTGAAAAACTAAAAGCACTTAACCCCGGTCTCTCTAAAGAAGAGGTAATTCCTGCGGGAATTGCAATACGGCTCCCTGAAAACCTTGACAGCGATGTAATTACAATGGACAAGTATGCTGCAAAAGGTGCAAAATACTTCAAAAAAGAAGGGATTAAAATTGATGAAAATATAAAACCGCTTCAGCAGGAACTTAACGGTAAAAAGGTCTACACATCAGACGGGAAATATTCAATGTATGATGTTGCAAAAGCCATATCAAACGGCGTTCATCCTATAAATATTGTTGTGGAAAGAGGCGGAAAAACAATTAATCTTAACCCTATTTATCCAGATGAGAAAGGGGAAATAGGTCTGCTTATGGCTTATGAGCAGACTATGATTAAGACAAATACCGTGCCGTCTGTAGTTAAGGGAAGCTGTAAATATTTGTGGGATAATACTTACCTTATGATGTATTCGCTCGGGCAATTATTCACAGGCAATATCCCTCTAAAAGATATGCACGGCGTTGCTGCGATTACAAAAATCGGCGGTGATATGATCAAAAAAAATGGAATATCATCCGGAATCCTGCTTGCGGCATTGATTTCCATGAACCTTGCTATTTTAAACATTTTGCCGATTCCTGCGCTTGACGGCGGTCATTTATTATTTTTAATTATAGAAAAAATAATTGGAAGACCGGTTGATGAAAAAGTTATCGAGATTATATCATCTGTATTTTTCTCGCTTTTAATAATCCTGATGATATTTGTACTGTTTAACGATATTACGCTTCTTATAAGAAAATAATCGTCTGTCTAATTGTTTTCGTTGATAAGATTATCAATAATTCAATTATGAGAATTATAATAATCGGCGGTGTTGCAGCCGGCGCAAAGGCTGCTGCTAAATCAAAAAGGCTTCTGCCTGATGCAGAAGTTCACATATATACAGAAGAAGAGTTTGTTTCATACTCGGCCTGCGGGCTTCCATATTATATTGCAGGGGATTTTGAAGACTGGCATAAACTTATAGTAAGAACAGTAGAAGAGTTTGAAAAAAGCGGTGTAAATGTGCATATAGAAAGTCAGGTTACTAAAATTCTGCCAGCCGATAAAAAAATCGTTGTACGAAATATCAGAAATAACAGCTGCCAGTTTGTAGAATATGATAAATTAATAATAGCAACGGGTTCCAAGCCTGTAATTCCTGATATCAGGAATAAAGAAATCAAGGGAATTTATACTCTCAGAGGAGTAGAAGACGGTATTGCAATCAGAGAGCGGATGATGAACGCTCAGAATATTACAATAATAGGCGGCGGATATATAAGTTTAGAGCTTGTAGAAGCTTTTGTAAAGAACAACAAAAACGTTACTCTTGTTGAGCGTGCGCCTTTTATACTTCCGGTCTTTGATGAAGATATTTCTTCTCTTATCCAGAGCTATGTTCTTGAAAACTCCAATAATCTGGTTAAGATAATTAATGATGATACAGTAAGTGAATTTATTGGCAAAGAAGAGGTAAGAGGCGTTGTGACTGCAAAAGGATCCGGCTTTGAAACGGATATGGTGATAATCGCAGCCGGTGTAAGACCGGTAATTGATATCGCACAAGAGGCAGGAATTACAATCGGGGTAACAGGCGCTATTAAGGTAAACAGCAGAATGCAGACGAATATTCCCGATATTTATGCCTGCGGAGACTGTGCAGAAAAAGTTAACATGATATCAAACACTCCGATGTGGGTACCGCTGGGTTCTACCGCAAACAAAGAAGGCAGGATTGCGGCAATCAACGCCTGCGGAGGAGTTGAGGATTTTGAAGGGATTTTAGGCTCGGCGGTTGTAAGATACCGCGGTTTGAGTATGTCAATGTCCGGTTTAACGGAAAAAGAGGCTCAAAAACTCGGGTTTGATACTGTATCTGTCGTTATAACCAAACGTGATAAAGCAGGCTACATGCCTGAAGTGCAGAATGTAACGTTAAAACTAACCGCCGACAGGCGTTCGCATAAAGTTTTAAGCGCGCAGGCAATCGGCTCAACCGATGCGGATAAAAAAGTTAATACAGTTTCTGTAGGTCTTATAAGAGGGATGACGGTTGAGGATTTGCTGGATGTAGATTTGACATACGCACCGCCGTTTTCAACAAGTATTGATATATTAATTTCCGCTGCAAGAATACTTAAGTCAAAACTGAATTAACACATTCAAGCGCAATATCTGTAACGAAATCCATATCCTCCTCTTCAATAATCAAAGGCGGATTAAAATAGATTACATCTCCGAGCGGTCTGAGTATCACGCCCTTTTCAAGCGCCTTTTTATAAATCTGATATCCGGTTCTTTTGGTTGAATCCAGAGGTTCTTTTGTTTCCTTATTTTTTACAAGTTCTATTGCATTGATTAATCCAATCGAGCGAACCTCGCCGACATTTTTAAGCGGAAGAAATTTCTCTTTAATTATTTGGTTAAAATAAACTGCACGCTTATTTGCTTTTTCAATAATATTTTCATCTTTTAAGATTTTCAAAACTTCAACCGCGCAAGAGCAGGCAAGCGGATTTCCCGCATAAGTATGCGAGTGCATAAACGCTTTGCCTTTAAGATAATCATCATAAAAAGCGTCATAAATTTTCTGTGTGGTAATTGCAACTGCCGTCGGCATGTACCCTCCGGTTAAGCCCTTTGAAAGGCACATAATATCCGGGCTTACGCCTGCGTGGTCAAAAGCAAACATTTTCCCTGTTCTTCCGTAACCTGTTGCAATCTCATCTGCAATCAGGTGGACATTGTATTTGTCGCACAGTTCTCTTAATTTTTTAAGATAAAGAGGCGGATAAACCTTCATTCCGGCAGAACCTTGCAGAAGCGGCTCAACAATAATTGCAGCAGTTTCGTCTGCATGTTTTTTAAACGCTTCTTCTGCTTTTTCAAAACATCCGCAATCACAATTATCCCTGCATTTTCCATAAGGGCACCGGAAACAATCGGGGCCGTCAATTCTTATTACATCCAGAAGCAGCGGTTTATAAAGTTCGGAATACAAATCAACCCCGCCGACTGCAAGCGCACCGAGAGTTTCGCCGTGGTAAGCGTCAGTAAGCGCCATAAAGCGTTTTTTCTGCGGATTTCCTGTCTGGTAGTGGTATTGAAAACTCATCTTTAAAGACATTTCGATTGCAGAAGAGCCGTTGTCGGCAAAATTAAATTTGCACAACCCTTCCGGCAGAACTTTCATAAGCTCTTGGCATAGAGTTATAACAGGTTTATGGGAAAAGTTTGCAAAAATAACATGTTCCAGCGTATCAACCTGTTTTTTCAGGGCTTCATTAATCCGCGGATTGCAATGCCCGAGAAGGTTGCACCACCACGAACTTATGACATCTTTATAACACTTACCGTTTATATCATAGAGATTAATCCCTTCGCCTTTTTCAATAACAATAGGCGGCAGTGTTTCATAATCCTTCATCTGCGAGCACGGATGCCATATATATTTTAAATCTTCTTTCTGCCAGTCCATAATTCCTCCAAAAGAACAATATCTTTCTGTCCCTTCTTAACTGTTGCAACAACAGGTATTCCTGTCAAGTATTCAACCTGTTTTAAATTGTCTTGATGCATAAAATTATCAGGCTCAAAATTGTTTAAAATAATTCCCTCAATTTCGATTCCGTTTGCCCTTGCATAATCAACCGTCAAAAGCGTTGAATTAATCGTTCCGAGCCCGCCGTCTGCAACGATTACAATATTCGCCTCCAGCTCTTTAATCAAATCTTTGAGCAAATATTTTTCGCCTCCGTCAAGTCTCAAAGGGCAGGTAATCCCGCCGGCGCCTTCAATCAGAATATAATCAAATTTTGCGGAAAGTTCTTCAAGGTCTGCTTTGATTTTTTTAGTATCTATAATATCTCCGGCTCTCTTTGCCGCAAGATGAGGAGAAACAGCCTCTTTCCACCAGTAAGTTACGCAATCATCAGGCTTGACCGGAATTCCTGCGGTTGAGACCACGTAATTTACGTCGCTTGACTTAAGCCTGCCATTATCTTCTTCCACTCCGCTCATTACCGGCTTAAAATATCCGCAATTAAATCCGGATTCACGCATCTTTTTTATAATAAGAGCGGAAACATAGGTTTTTCCGACATCAGTGCCTGTTGCTGTTAAGAATAACTTTTTCGCCATATCTTTTTCCCTGAGTCTCATACATTATCGTCCTTCCCTGAATGAGGGAAGGGGCAGGGGATGGGTGATGGTCAGGTGAAGTGTGAAGGGTGCGTTTAGGAAGTGATTAAGTGACTGGGTGACTAAGTGACTAAGAATTTATAACTACTTTTCAACTATTCCACTGTTCAACTTTTAAAACTTCTCCTAAACTCCTAAACTTCTCAACTTCTAAACCAAGGCCGTCACCCGCCTAACCTCCCTCAAAAGGGAGGAACAGGGTCGTCTATTTTAATTCGCTTTCCACTTTTGCAAGAACTTCATCAAGCTTGGATGGGTCTTTTACGCCGCCCTGTGCAAAATTCGGACGTCCGCCGCCGTTTGCACCTGTTGCTCTTGCAACTTCTCCGACGATTTTTCCTGCGTTAATCCCCCGTTTTACAAAGCCTTCGGTTACTTTTGCTATAACCATTCTTTCATTTGCAAGAACAATTACGCATTCACCCAGCTTGCTTGCCAGAAGCTCAACTCCGGCCTTAACCGCGTCAGCGTCAAAGTTTTCAATCTTTGATATAAACAGCTTTCCGCCGTCAATTTCCTGAGCCTTAGAAACAAATGTTGCAAACTTGCTTTTTGCCATCTCGGCTTTTGTCTGCTCTAGCTCTTTTTGAAGCGATTTATTTTCTTCCAGAACTTTTTCCACACGTTCAAGAACTTCATCGGTATGAACTTTGAATTTCGCTTCCAAAGTATCGGAAATTTTTGCTTTGTTGTTCAAATATTCAATAGCCGCTTTGGCAACAACAAGTTCTATTCTTCTTGTTCCTGCCGCAATAGCGCCTTCAGAAACGATTTTTACAAGTCTCAAATCACCTGTATTTTTAGCGTGAGTTCCGGCGCAGAATTCCATTGACACAACTTCATGATCGCTGTGATGATGGTGGCCTTTGCATTGTCCGCCATGACAATTACATTTCTTTGCGCCGCCGATTGAAACAACACGAACCTCGTCTTCGTATTTTTCGCCAAACAGAGCTGTTGCACCCGTGAGTTTTGCCTCTTCAATTCCCATAACCTCTGTCTGTACAGGAAGTTTTTCGCCAATCCATTCGTTCATAATGTTTTCTGTCTTTTGAACTTCCTCAGGAGTCATTGCACGTGAGAATGTAAAGTCAAACCTCATTCTGTTTTCTTCAACCTGAGATCCTGCCTGCTTAACTTCATCTCCAAGAACCTTAATCAACGCTGCCTGCAAAAGGTGGGCTGATGTATGATGAACTCTAATTTGCGCTCTTCTTTCAGAATCAATATGAGCCAAAACATAATCACCGACATTAATTTCACCGTTTACAATCTGACATCTGTGAACAAACAGGTGATTAACCTTGAATGTTGTTAAAACTTCCGCTTTAAGATTTTCATTAACAAGAACACCGCTGTCACCGACCTGTCCTCCGCATTCTGCGTAGAATGGAGTTCTGTCCAGTACAACATCAACAAAACCTTCACCCTCAATCAAAGCTAAAACCTTAGCTTCGCAGGCGTCTTCTTCGTACCCGACAAAATCAGTAGAGCCGACCTGTTCTTCAACTTTTGCATACTTAATGTCGCCTGTTACTGAAATCTTGGCCGTTGCAGCTTTTGCTCTGTCTTTTTGTTCCTGCATTGCAGCCTTAAAGCCATCCTCATCAACCGACAAACCGTTTTCTGCTGCGATTTCTTTGGTTAATTCAAATGGGAAACCGTAAGTATCATAAAGTTTGAAAGCGCTTTCGCCGTCAATATCTTTTTTGTCCGCAATAAACTCATCAAGCATTTTGTACCCTCTATCAAGAGTTTTTGCAAACCTTTCTTCTTCTTTCTTAATTACATCAATAACCTTAGCCTTATTCTTAACCAGTTCAGGATAAGCCTCGCCGTACAAGTCAACAACCGTATCAACCAGCTTATATAAGAAAGGCAAATCCATACCCAGAATCTTGCCGTGTCTTAGAGCACGTCTCAAAATCATTCTGAGAACATAACTTCTGCCTTCGTTACCTGGGATTACGCCGTCGGAGATAAGGAATGTTACACATCTTGCGTGGTCTGTAATAATTCTCAGAGAAATATCCGTTTTTTCCGATTTTTTGTAAGGAACTCCGCTCATCTCGGACACTTTATCCAAAATAGGTTTAAGAAGGTCTGTTTCAAAAGTTGAAGCAACGCCCTGGCAAACCATTGTTATACGCTCTAAACCCATTCCCGTATCAACATTTTTCTTCTCTAAAGGAGACTGATTGCCTTCTTCGTCCTGATAAAGCTCTGTAAACACCAGGTTCCAGATTTCAACCCATCTGTCGCATTCGCAGGTGTCGATTCCGCAATCATCCGAACATTTATACTGTTCGCCTAAATCATAATGAATTTCAGAACAAGGCCCGCAAGAACCTGACGCACCCGGAGGACCCCAGAAGTTGTCTTTTTTACCCTTTCTCTTGATACGCTCAGCCGGAACACCTATGCTTCTCCAGATTTCGTAAGCCTCGTCATCCGTCTCAAAAATTGTAATCCACAATCTGTCTTTATCAAGCTTCAATACTTCTGTTACAAATTCCCAAGCCCACGGAATAACTTCTTTTTTATAATAATCGCCAAAAGAAAAATTACCGAGCATTTCAAAGAAGGTGTGATGTCTTGGGGTTCTTCCGACATTTTCTATATCCGAATCCTTCCCGCCCGCTCTTGCGCATTTCTGGCAGGATGTTGCTCTTGCCGGTTCATAAGGACATTTTTGAATCCCTAAAAATATCGGTAAAAACTGGAGCATACCCGCTGTTGTAAGAAGCACTGTCGGGTTATCCGGCACAAGGCTTGAACTTTCCACAATAGTATGCTGATGTTTATCTTTAAAATAATCTAAGTATAATTTTCTGATTTCATTTCCTTTTAGCATAATTAATCCCTTATAAAATAGTATTCCTTAATTAATTATATACCAAAAGAAAAAAAATCCGGAAAAAGGCATTTTTTACTTACCAGTATGTTTAACGCAGCAGCGCCGCGGCAAGCTTTTGGGCGTGAAGCGTGAAGGGTGCGTTAATGAAGTGATTAAGCTTAACCCGCCCCTTGTGGGAGGGTCGAAATCTCTGATTTCGGGGAGGGGTGTTTGGGGGTTGAATAAAGAAGAATACAAAAAAACTTCTTCTAAACTACTAAACTTTTTCTCTCCTAAACCCAAGCAGACCCCTCTCCCTGGCCCTCTCCCACAAGGGGAGAGGGGATTTCAACCTTTCCACTCTTCAACATTTATAACTTCTTCTAAACTTCTAAACTTATCAACTCCTAAACCCAAGCAGACCCCTCTCCACGGCCCTCTCCCACACTACCGTTCAACCCTTCCACTTTTCAACAGTCTTCATTATATAGCCATAGAAGTAATATCCGTATATGCAGTCACCAGACGATTTCTTACTTGTATAGCCATCTGCATGCTTAAAGACGCTTTTTCAGCCGCAATCATAGCATCGTGTATACTGGTTGAGCCGCCCATTGCCAAATCTTCCTGTTTTCTGTCCGCATCAAGCCTTAAGTCATTAACCGTGTTTAAGCTGTTTTCAAACGCACCGCCTATTTGGTTCATAAAATTCCCAAGCCCGACAGGGTCGTACTTGTCTCTTAACGGGATATCGGCAGAAGCCTTCTGAAGGACTGATTCAAAATCCGGAACATTGTTTTCCACATCAAACGACGCATTACCCTGTAAAAATTTGTTATAATCATCTATTGCGTTTAAGTTATAATTTGTATTATACGCACTTATTCCTGTTGAAAAATCCATCTCTCCTCCTCAGGCGTTAAATATTCATAGCGCTCTGCATCATAGTCTTAACGTTCTCTGCTACTGTTGCATTAGCTTCATAAGCTCTGGAAGCAGATATCATACCGACCATTTCTTCTACAATATTAATATTCGGAACATCTACATACCCCTCTTCATCAGCATCCGGATGGGAAGGGTCATATATTGTTTTTACTGCATTATCCGCCTCATAAATTTCATCTACCTGAACACCGCCGGTAAGCATACCGTGATTTAAAGCCACATTTGCGTTTATAAGCATATTTCCCGTTCTCGGGTCAAATTGAGCGTCTGGACTGTTGCTTGAAAAATTTGAAGGTCCTCGATTAACAGTGTCTTCATAAATAGTTCTGAAAGCTACATCCTTTTTTATGTAAACACCCTTGGCGCCGTCCGGCTGACGGGTGGTATTTATATTTGCAATATTACTCGCAATGGTATCTATTTTTACCCTCTGTGCAGTCATGCCGGAACCTGCTATATCAAATATATTAAAACTCATATTTCTCTCCTATCCCGGTTATTGTCCCCGAATTGCTTCCGAAACGCCTGTAAATTGCATTCTCTCCAGATTTGAAAGCACTGTATATCTTGTACCTACTTTAGCCAAATCCATCATTTCACGCTCAAGTTCAACATTGTTCCCGCTGGAATCCGAACCGCTGTATATATCCGTTACAACCTGCGGGTCAAATTGTGCCATTGTATTAGATTTCAAATAAGCTTTTTCCTGCATTGTAGGTGTTCTGTACTGATGAACCTCGCCCGTAAAAACATCAACCATAGGAGGTTTATATTCAATACTGTTTTGTCCTTTTATATAGTCTTTCAAATCTTCTTTCTCTATAATCTCCGCAAGCTGGCTTTCAAACGCGACTTCCTGCCTCTGAAATCCCGGCGTCATTACGTTTGCTATATTTGAAGCAACTGCATGCTGCCTCTCCATCAACCCATCCATTCCAAGCTTTGTTATCTCTATTGTTCTGTTTGTGATTAAATCCATAATTATCTCCTCAGACCAAGCCTATACGGATTACAAACTCTGTGTAATCCTCTCCGCTGTGACTTAATTCCAACTGTCCGAACATTTCTTCTGCTGATTGTTTGCATATCCGCAGGCCTAACCCGCTTCCGAAAGATTTAGTTGTATAACCCTCCTCAAAAATTTTATCCGGATTTGTTATCACACCTGCGTTATTAGAGATTCTTATTGTCGCAAAATCTCCTGCTGCCTCTGTTTTAATTTTAATATACTTACCATTTTTAGTTTCTTCCGTACTAAAAGCCTCTGCCGCATTTTTTACAAGATTTATAACTATTGCCAAAAATTTATCTTCATCTGCAAGAATCTCGCAGTCTGCATTATTCTCTATGATATATTCAATATTTTTGCATTCAAAATATACTTTCGTCAAATCTTTTGCAGTTTTAATCAGATGTTTTAATTTTTGTGGTTTTAAATTAAGCGTATTTCCGGATTTTAATGCAATCAGAGAATTGTTAGCCATCTTAACGGCCCTTTTTATACAATCAACCGCACTCATAATTGTTTCGTCTTTAATCTCGTTTTTCTCGCAATATTTCCTGATTATTTCAGAATACAAATCACATATTGAAAGCTGGTTTCTTACTTCATGCGCGCATCCGCGTACGCTTGTTGTGTATTCACTTCTCCCGTTATTCTCTCCTTCTGCAAACCCCAAAACAGCTTCGCGGCTCTCTTCATCAAGATTGGATAAAATACGCCTGAAAGACTGATTCAACAGTTTGTTATCACGCCTGTCGGGCTTAAAGCGTTCCTGATATTTGCCAATGTCTATAATCGTGTTTCTGTTAATTATATCAAGCGCCTCATTTTGTTGGTTTGAATTAACGACAGAATAATACCGGACGCTCTCTTCTTCGCCGGTATTAGCGTCCCAGATGAGTATTGCAACAAACCTGTGAGTCAAAACACAGAGAAATTCCGTATTTGCCCAGACTTTTTCTCTAAGATTTCCGCTCTCGTCAGAAAAATCATACGATTCTATTTCCGAAAACTCAAGTCGTTTGAGCAGGCCTGCAACACCGTCTGTATTAATGATTCTATAAAGCACCACCCCCGCCTCCGGCTTGTCAAGAAGCGGTTCCAAAACAGCACGCATTAGGGCGCGAAGCGCCCGTTTGCTTAAAAACTTATTTTCTTGAGATTCTATAAGTTCTTTTAAATAATTCTGCTGTCTTACGATTTTTTTCATAGAAACCTTTTTTATTTAAGTGAAGGGTGAGGCGTGAAGCGTGAAGGGTGCGTTTATGAAGTGATTAAGATTTAAACTACTTTTCAACTATTCAACCCTTCTATTATTCAACATTTATAACTTCTTCTCTTCTAAACCTCTACTACACCGCCATCTTAACCTTCTTTGTCAAAAAGCCGTTGTTAATAGCGTACAAAACAGCCTGTGTTCTGTCATTTACCTGTAATTTCTGGAAAATATTGTTTACGTGTGTTTTTACGGTTGTTTCAGATATAAACAATTTGCTTGCAACACCTTTATATGTTATACCCTGTGTTAAAAGTTCCAAAACCTCTTCTTCTCTCTGGGTCAGATAACTGAGAAGGTTTTCTTCTTCAACCTCTTCTTTTTCGCTTTCCTGTCTGAATGACTGCTGGAAGTATTCAAAGAAACGGGAAGAAAGCGCAAGCGGAAGATAAATCTTGCCGTTTAAAACTTCTTCTATTGCATAAATTAATTGGGCAGAAGCCATTGTTTTCAACACATAGCCCTTTGCACCCAACTTCATAGCCCTAAAAATCAAATCCGCATCATCATACCCTGAAAGTGCAAGAACTTTTGTTCCCAAATCAAGTTTTGCGATTTCTAAAATGCCTTGAAGCCCGTCTTTTTCCGGCATATTCATGTCAAGAAGTACAATTTCCGGCTGATACTTCTTAATCAAATTAAGACCGACCGTAATGTTTGTCGCTATCCCTACAACATCAAAAGTTCCCTCTAAATTTAATAATTCCCTAATCCCTGCTAAATGTTCGTAGTTGTCATCAATGAGCAAAACTCTTGACTTTTTCTTAAACTCGCGTCTCATACTCTCTTCTCCCTCTTTATTTATAAATTTCATATATTTGTATAAGTCTACACTATGTATATTACCTTCTTTTAGATGATATTTTCATCAATACGAGGATTGATTTTCCGGCATTTGAGGTAGATTATAAGATATAGACCACATGGTCTAGAAAATCACTAAACCCCATATAATATGAACGTTTGAGCCATATAATACGTTTATGCACTTACTCGCGCAAGCAGTGTAGACACAATAGAGGATTATACAACATATAGCCTAGGCAGTTTATGGGACCGTGTTATAATCAAAATATGGAAAAACTTTTTTTCTCATTTCTTGATTTAATATACAAAAAGAAGTGTTATTTCTGCCACAAGTCTAAATATTCTCTCAAAATGTGTCCGGACTGCTATAATACACTAATGTACTCTGATTTCAGACCAAACGTAATCATTGACGGAATCAATGTCTATACTTGCGGTGTTTACGATAAAACACTTCAAAAACTTATCCGCGGGTTAAAATACCATCGTCAAAAAGAATTGGCATTCTTTTTAGCAAAATTTATGTATGGGTATTTTTCCAACCTTAATCTTAAAGAAACTTTTCAGGTAATTCCGGTTCCGCAGCATAAAAACAGACTCAGAAAACGGAAATACAATCACATGGAACTGACGGCCGAGGAATTTTGCAAGCTGTCCGGAAACATTCCGAACTTTGGTTTGATAAAAAGGATTAAAGATACAAAGCCGCAATATAAACTATCCCGGCCGGAACGGCTTCAAAATCTTGCAGGTGCATTTGAAGCAGACATTAGCAAGGATTTGGGTCTGCCTATATTAATCCTTGATGACATCTGTACAACCGGCTCAACTTTTGAAGAAATGATAAAAACTTTAAAACAAAACGGTCTGACAAACATTACCTGTCTGGCTTCGTCCAGCCCCTGATAAATTTGTCAAAAGTATGTTAAAATAAAAATATAGAAAAGCGAGCTTTGATTATGTTTAAACACAAAACAAATACCAATATGGAATTTGAAATTCTTGAACAAAAAGATATTATTCCATATATTTTAATGAAATATATAAACCCCAAAACCGGTGAGATAAAAATAGATTTACCGCAAAATATTACAAAGATAGTACTTGTTGCAAGCGGCTCTTCTTATCATTGCGCAAGATTTGCGGTAGAACTTTTGGAGAAAATTTCAAAGATTGAAACCAGAGCAATATACTCAAGCGAATTTTTACTCAAAAGTGTCATTCCGCATGATGAGAATACTCTTTATATTTTTATAACCCAATCCGGAGAAACCAGCGATACTGTAAAGGCCGCACAAAGGGTTAAAGAGACAACCTCGCTTCCGACACTGTGTATCACAAACAGTGAAGGCTCAACAATCTGGAATATGTGTGATTATAAAGTCGCATGTTTCGCCGGAAAAGAAAAAGGGATTGCGGCAACAAAATCTTTTACTTCCCAGATGCTTTGTCTTATTTTAATTTCGCTAAAACTGGTTGAGATGCTTCACCATTCAACAGAACAGACAAAAGTTTATAAAGAATCTTTAAATTATCTTCCGATAATTATAGAAAGGGCTCTAAACAAACGCGAAGAAATAAAAAAACTCGCAAAGATTCTGGCAAAAGAAAATTTAATCGTAATAACCGCAGACGGAATTTCTTATGCTCTTGCAAAAGAAGCTGCCTTAAAGATTAAGGAGACATCTTATAAAAATATAAGCGCAGCTATTTTAGGTGAGTTTATGCACGGTCATGTTGCCGTTTTTAATAATCGCGGAACTTTGATTTATATTGCGGTTGATAAAATATCAGAGCGTTCTTCAGTGAATCTTAACAAAATTAAGCATGACTACCATCCGCGTCTTGTTATAATCGGGCCTGTTGAGGCTGATGTTAAACCGGATATTAACATAAACATAGAATGTGATAACGAAATCCAGCAAATGTTTGCAGATGTCGTTATCTGCCAACAGTTAGCGCTTGAAACGGCGTTAATACTCAAACGCAATGTCGATCATCCCAAAGGCTTAACTAAAATCTTGAAAACTTAGCCTTCATTAGCTTCGCGTTTTTGATAACGTGCAGCCTTTGCATTAATTGCATAGCAGGCATTGCTCAGCCGTTGAGAGAGCATAAACATATTTCTCTGAATAGCTGCAACGTCATTCATTGCTTCAAGCATTTTTTCGGGATTAACCATCGATTCCATTGTCTCATGGTTATCTACTTTTTCATCTGCATATTTTTTGACCAAAAGTTTGTCAATATAATCTCTTGCCCCGATTGCCATAATAAAACTCCTAAAAGCTTATTTTTCCCTATATATAAATAAAAACAATTCGGGTAAAAAAATTGACTAAATTGTAAAGAATTATAACAGCTCTTTATCTTTAATATATCTCGGTCTTGCTTTGACTTCGTTAAAAATCTGGCCCATATACTCCCCGATTATACCCAGACAGAAGATTTGAAGCCCGCCGAAAAATGCAAGCAGGATTACGAGTGTTGCCCAGCCTCCTGGAGTTGTGTGGAAAATATATTTTTCTACTACAACTTCCATCGCAAGTAAAAAGCTTCCCAGAACTGTCAGCACACCAATTGCGGCAATTATTCTCAAAGGCACAATACTAAAAGCCGTTATTCCGTTGAGCGCAAGGCTTGTTAAACTAAAGAAATTGAATTTTGAAGAGCCAAGAGCTCTCGGCTTGACATCGAAATGTACATAAGCTGTTTTAAGCCCGATTTCGTGGAAAAATCCGCGCAGGAAAAGCCCTTCTTCCTGATATTTTTCTAAAATCTCCAGCCCTCTTGCGCTCACGAGCCTAAAATCAGAATGATTTGGAGGAATTTTAACCCCCAGAAGATTCATGAGCTTGTAAAAACAAAGAGCCGAATATTTTTTGAAAAAAGAATCTGTTTTTCTGTCATTTCTGATACCCGATACAATGTCTGCGCCTTTATGGAACTCGTCAATAAAGGTCTCAATTGCATTTTCATCCTGCTGCAGGTCGGCATCAATTGAAATTACGCAGTCGCATCCGATTTCTTTAACCCCTAAAAGTCCTGCAATAAGAGCCTTTTGGTTGCCGTAATTTCTGATAAATTTTGTACCCTTAACCCTTGAACCATAATTTGTATGCAGTTCTTCTATAATATTCCAAGTACTGTCTTTTGAACCGTCATCTATAAGATAAATATAGCTGTCGGAAGATATTTTGTCTTTAGCAATTATTCCGTCAAGAACCTTCAAAAGCGTTTCAACAGTTGATTTAACCACCAGCTCTTCATTAAAACACGGAATTATTATTGCTAATCTTGTTTTGCTATCGCTCATTGTAATCCTCGTTATATTATAATACAATTAAATTATCAAAAAATAAAGGAGAAACTTTGGCATCCAAAAGATTCATACTCAATGCGGACGATTTTGGCATGTCGCATGCATTTAACAGAGCAGTCCTTGAAGGATACACGGAAGGAATACTCAAAAGTGCAAGTCTTGTTGCAAACGGAGAAGCTTTTGAAGAGGCTGTTAATGACATTATTCCTGCCTGCCCGGATTTGGGAGTCGGCGTGCACCTTAATATTATTGAAGGGAAATCTCTCTGCAGGGATTTAGATACACTAACTGACAGTGAAGGGAATTTTAACAACTCTTTCGGGCAGCTTCTTATAAAATCTTTAAACACAAAAGACAACACTTTTATGGAACAGCTGGAAAAAGAGTTCCGTGCACAGATTGAAGATATTCAGGCAAAAACTTTTGTCACTCATATTGATTCACACGTGCACACGCATTCAATCCCGAGGATTTTCGATTTGGTTTGCAGGCTCGCAAAAGAATACGGGATTAACCAGATTAGAACACAATTTGAAAAACCATACATTGTGCCTGACGTTTTCAAGCATTTGAACCGCGTGTATCCGCTCAACTTAATCAAAGTTGCTCTGCTCAATGTATTTACGCTGATAAACGAAAATACAGTTCCAAAATACGGACTCAATACAAATGATTACCTGATTGGAGTTGCCTATACTTCAATGATGAACAGCCTTACGGTTTCTTATGGGCTCAAGGCAATAAAAAAAGATAACATTACTGCAGAAGCTCTGATTCATCCTTGCAGGTACGAAGACGGCAAGATTGATAATCATTTTACGGAATTTCAGATTACGAGAAATAAAAAATTAAAAAAAGAAATTGAAAAGCTCGGGTTTGAGATTACTAACTATAAAGATATTCAAACTCCTGTAGAAGTATAATGTTGAAAAATTTAAGCGTTGTTATTCTAATTCTTGCATTTGTAATTTTCGGTATCTTCTTTGCACCCAAAGAGGATTACTACCGTGTTACAAATGTGGTTAATCCGTTTGAAATTGAACTTGATAATGGCGCAGTGATTCATCTTAAAGGGTTTGAGAGCTTCAAAGACAATCAGAAAAATTTGGGAATAACTGAAGACGAAGCCTTTATTCTTGATAATTTTGCAAAATATTGGGCTAAAAATATTCTTGAAGGCAGAAAAGTAAAACTTGGAGACAATGATTTAATCTATTTAAAATACAGTTATGCTGCAAGATTCAAAAATTCTCCCTACTGTATGGAAAACGGTAAGCTTACAAACCGGCATGCTTTTGACAAACTGATAAAATCCATCCGCCGGGGAAGCTATGTAATTATTGATAATGATAAGGTTTACCCAATCTCATCCCGCAGAGACGGAATCATCATCAGGAAAAGATATGTTAAAAAGCTTGAAAATAATCAGACTGCTTTAACGGCGCCAAAGTCTTATGATTCTTCAATAGATTTTAATAATATCAAAATTATAGTCTCTGACAGTACTACAAAGCTTAAGCCGGACAGAAACTGCTCAAGCGAGATCTGTAAAGAAATTCTCGCCGGAATAAATAATGCCCGAAATACAATTGATATTGCAATTTACGGTTACTCATCAACCCCGAAAATTGAAAAAGCCATAAAAGATGCAATCTCACGGGGTGTTAAGATAAGATTGGTTTATGATATTGATTCTAAAGGTAAGAATATTTACCCCGATACATTTGATTTTGTTAAACTTATTTCCGCAAACCAAAATGACGGAGTTTCAAAAGATGCAGGAAGTACAATGCATAACAAATTTTATATATTCGATAACAAAACCGTAATTACGGGCTCTGCCAACCTTTCGCATACGGATATGTCAGGCTATAACACAAACTGCATTATTGTGATAAAATCAGCCAGGGCCGCAGAAATCTACAAAAAAGAATTTGAACAAATGTTCAACGGGAAGTTTCATACAGACAAAATCTCAGTTCCCAAGCAGGATTTTGATAATATGCAAATATTTTTCTCACCGCAGGACAGAGCCGTAACTAACGGAGTTATTCCTCTTGTAAAAAACGCAAAGAAGTATATTTATATTCCGGCTTTTGTTATTACGCATAGAGAATTAACCGCGGAACTTATAAAAGCACATTCAAGAGGCGTTGATATAAGAATAATTGCGGATGCCCTGAATGCTTCCACCAAACACTCCAAGCATCAAGAGCTCAGAAACGCAGGGATTCCGGTCAAAACCGAAAACTACGCAGGGAAAATGCACTCCAAGACAATGATTATTGATGATGAATACTTAATCCTCGGTTCAATGAATTTTTCATTCAGCGGTGAGAGTAAAAATGATGAGAATATGATTATTCTGAAAAATCCCGAATTTGCAAAGTTTTATAAAGACTTTTTCCTCTATCAATGGGGTCGTATTCCTGACAAATGGCTTAAGTTCAACGCAAGGGCAGAAGGATTTGATTCAATCGGATCATGCACGGACGGAATTGATAATGATTATGACGGCCTAATAGACAGCGCAGACCCTGCGTGTATCAAATGAGAACATCTATTAGCGAGCTTTAAATAAACTTTTCTGGAAAAATGATTTATGCAGGTAGTGTAATCCTCGTCAGATTCTATAAAATCCGTGAGGTTAATAGTTTCAATATTATTCTTTTTTGCAAACTCTTCTATTATTGGATTAATCAGCGCATGCCTCTGCGCAAGATTTTCATATCCCCGCTCTGTCTTAGAAGTCTCTTTTTCGCTTCCAAGTATGAGAACAAGCTTTGTAGCAGGAGAAATATTGTTTTTTATGTATTCAAGATTCTTTAGAATCTCTTCTTGCGGAACCACGCCTGCAAAAGTATAATTTTCCTTAAATTTTCTGAGTTGAATTAAATTTGCTTCGTGAAATTCCTTAGGAACATTCTCCAGAGTTTTTACCCAATTATCCGGATTGGTTATATCAACATTGGAAAAACCGAAAACAACATAGGTTCCGTCGTTGTTGTTAATATAAAGTCCGCAGTGAAGAGATGTTAAAAGGCTCAAAAATATAACATTGTACTTGGGGTTAAAAAACTCTGTTTTAAAATTTTCTGCGGGAGGAAATGGAAAGCGTGTGCAAATCTCGTGCAATTTTTCCGGAGATTCTTTTTGTGTCTGAACAATATAAGCAATATGCGTATGCTCAAGAATATACTGAAAATTCTCGTTATAATAAGGAAATTCCGTATCAATATTACAATCAGTTTTAATGTAATCTATTGCAGACAGCAAATCACACGGCCCTTTGAATAAAACATTAAAATCAGACTTATTTTCCTTCTGCTTTGTATCCAAATCGCTAACCTCGTTTATCCAGCCGGCTTCGCCTTCGAGTGTTGATGAGACCGGCTCTACAATATTGATATTCGGGTATTGAAGTTTGTTATAGATATATTTTTCAATTCCCATTCCGAGGATTCTGCAGGAGAAAAGGTAATGCTCAAGCTCGTTTTTTTCTTTGTTCAAAGAATAAAATCCGCAGATTCCGTAGTTTCCAAAATCATCCTCAACAATTACGCATTTATTCTCATTTTGGGGGTTAAATTCCAAATTTCTGTTTTTTGTAAAATTAAGCTGGTTTGTTCTTCTAACAAGCTCACAAATTCTGGGTTCAATATCAGGCGTTACATCCTTTATACAAATCCTGATATTACTCCTTTTTAGAAACTCCTCATTTGAATAATTTTCAAGCGATTTTGCAATCGCTTTCTTTTCAAGAATTTTGTACTCCTTAAGCCGTGAACAATTAATATCAAATGAATTTACAAAATACAAGTTTTTAATAACATAAGAAGGGTTATCAATCGTTAAGATATCAGGGCAGTAGAATTTTGCTTCATTGAGATTAAAGGAGTTATCGTCAATAAAGAGAGTATTTTCATCCCTTAACTGCATACTGCTGATTATTTCTTTAATCCGTTCCCCTTTTGGAAACTGATTGACAGACGGGAAAAGAAAGCAGTTCCAGATATTTTCCAGTCCGAGTTGATAAAATGTAGTTCTGACTTTTTCAAAATCATTTTTGGAACAAATTGAATGCATGATTCCTCTGTTTACGCTTTTCAGAATAAAATCCGTAACATCCGTTCTGATTTTTATTTCACTCTCTTCCAAAACCCCGTCCCAGAGAGTATTATCCAAATCCCAGATAATAAGCTTTACATTATTCAGATTAACAAAATTATCCAAAACCTCCGCCCTTTCTATAGATATTTATTGGGTTGCCGCCCAACCAACGGCTCTATAGTGATTATATCCGTTTTGTTAAGATTTGTAAAGTTAAGACTCTAAAGGGTTGAAGAGTCGAGAAGAAGTAGGATAGACTTCAGTCTACCACATTACAGAAAGGTTTAGAAGTTGAGTAGTTTAGGAGTTGAGGAGAAGTTATAAATGTTGAAAAGTGGAAAGGTTGAATAGTTGAAGAGTAGTTATATATTTCTTAATCACTTCATTAACGAACCCTTCACTCTTCACGCTTCACGCTTCACGCCTCACGCCTCACGCTTCACGCCATCATCACCCATCCCCGGCCCTCTCCCACAAAGGCACAACTGTCCAAGATAATATTTAGAAGTAAAAAATATTAACTTAATGTCTAACCCCTCCCCGAAATCAAAGATTTCGACC
>CALVBV010000003.1 GCA_944325815.1 Candidatus Gastranaerophilales bacterium | reverse complement strand
TGTAAGATTTATATTTTTTCCCTTTTTAATCCCTTTTCCCTTTTCCGCTTGCCTTTTTACAAGCGGTTTTTTTTATTTGAGCAAAAAAAAATACCTGTCCGTAACTCCCGGACAGGTATTCCGCTATTACTTACACTAAGTTTAAAGCTATACTCGGCGTCTGGTTTGCAGTAGAAAGCAGGGTTGCTGCTGACTGCTGTAAAATTTGGTATTTAATATAATTCGACGCCTCTGTTGCAACATCCGCATCTTTTATCGATGAATTAGATGATACAATATTCTCCTTTTGAACGCTCAATGCATCAACAGCTGATTCTACACGGTTCATGTAGGCACCAATAAGTGTTCTTCTATCTGATATGTTTTCAATTGCATCATCTATAAAATATATAAACTGACGCGCAGTTGTGTCATTAGTATAGATAGCCTGGCACATAGCAGTTATGCCGTCAGCGCCGACAGCAGCTTTTGCTTCTGTGTAAGCATCTTGAAGTTTCTGTGTATCCTCATCTGCAGAACGTGTGAAATCAAATTGATTGATGTTAAGCCCTGAGAAGAATATTGTCGTACACATTGCAGATGCAAATAACGAAGAATCTAAATTGATTACATTAGGTGCACCGGCATTATTACCGACTTGCAGATTTACTCCGTCGCCGCTTTGTACCGCATTGCTTGTCCCGTCAAGCAGTTGAATACCGTTATAATCAACTACCTGGCAAAGACGGTTAATTTCAAGCATCCTCTGCTCAACTTCTGATCTTATGGCTTCTAAAGATGATGTGCCGTAAGTCCCGTTAGCAGCCTGCTGGGTCAAATCTCTGATACGCTGAAGGTAATCACCGATAATATCCAAAACACCTTCCTGAGTATCAAGTAATGAAATACCCATTTGTGCGTTTGAATCAGCAACATCATAAGCAGAAATCTGTGCTTCCATCAATGTTGATACAGCTGAGCCTGCAGCGTCATCAGCGCCGGAATTGATTTTATATCCAGTCGACAATCTTTCCATTGCAGTGTTCATACCGTCTGTTGCTGCTGATAAATTACGTTGAGCGGTCAGAGAGGCTAAGTTCGTATTGATTGTGATTGTAGCCATTTCTTTACTCTCCTTTATATTATACTAAGTTTAAAGCTATACTTGGTGTTTGGTTAGCTGTAGATAGCAAGGTTGCTGCAGATTGCTGAAGAATCTGGTATTTGATATAATTAGAAGCTTCTGTCGCAACATCAGCATCCTTAATAGATGAATTTGCTGATACAATGTTTTCTTTCTGTACACTCAAAGCATCAACAGCTGATTCTACACGGTTCATATATGCACCGATTAAAGTTCTTCTGTCTGATATATTTTCAATTGCGTCATCTATGAAATATATAAATTGACGTGCAGTAGTATCATTTGTGTATACTGCCTGACAAATAGCAGTTATGCCGTCTGCGCCGACTGCAGCTTTTGCGTCAGCATAAGCATCTTGTAATTCCTGGGTTACTTCTTCTCCTGTTCTTGCAAAATCAAATTTAGTTATGCCTAAACCTGAGAAAAATATTACAGAGCACATTGCAGATTCAAATAAACTTGCATCCAGGTTTATTACGTTCGGCAATCCTGCATTGTTTCCGACCTGCAAATTAACGCCGTCGCCGCTTTGTGCCGCATTGCTGGTTCCGTCAAGCAATTGTATTCCGTTATAATCAATTACTTGGCAAAGACGGTTAATTTCAAGCATTCTTTGCTCAACTTCCGCTCTGATTGCTTCCAATGATGATGTACCATAGGTTCCGTTAGCAGCCTGCTGGGTCAAGTCTCTGATACGCTGTAAGTAATCGCCTACAATATCAAGAACTCCTTCTTCTGTATCAAGTAAGGTTAAACCCATAGTAGCATTTGCTTCTGCCACATCGTAAGCAGAAATCTGTGCTTCCATCAATGTTGATACAGCTGAACCTGCCGCATCATCAGCACCGGAGTTAATTCTGTAACCTGTTGACAATCTCTCCATTGCTGTGTTCATGCCGGTTGTTGCAGCTGACAAATTCCTCTGCGCAGTCAATGACGCTAAGTTAGTGTTAATAGTAATAGTGGCCATAATTCGATCTCCTTTTCTGTTTAGCCTTCATCCTTGATAAACAATAAAATATTTATTGTTTGCCAAATAAACCTGCAAAATACTTTTGCAAGCCTTTCTAATATTATTGTTCGGGGTATTTAATCCTTCACATATACATAATACACATTGCTTTGTCTTTTTGAAATTCTAAAATAGTTTGAAATTTCTCAAACTTTAGTTAGATTTTTTACTTGAATCATAATAATATTGATGTTAGACTTTTTATAACCAATTAACACAAAGGATTTTATGGAGTTAACAAGCGAACAAATTGTCACAAAATTATTGTCTGAAAAAGAGATTTTGCAGATAAATAAAATATGTAATCCGTTTAACGCGGAATCCATATATAATCTTGGAGATTTTTTGGAAAAAATTAAAAGCCAGCCTAGTCCTTACGGAGAAAAATATGTATTTATAAAATAAAAACCGCCCTTTATAGAGCGGTTTTTATTAATTTATTTATTTTATTTTATTTATTGTGCCAGTTTAGCAAGAACTCTTCCGGATTTGTTAATCAATGGTTTCTTTTCACCCTGGTATTCAACTTCTATTGTGTTATCAACTTTTACTGATGTGTCTGTTGATGTTACTTTGTATTTAGTATTGTTTGCATCTTGAGCCTGGAAGTTATATGTTGCACCGAAAGCCCCGATATTTGCACAATTAACGTTATATGAAAGTTTACCGTCAGTGCCTTTAGTAACATTACTCAACGGACCTTTTATCCATTTATCGTCTGATTCTTTTCTATTTTCAACTTCTACGGTTACACCGGATTTTTCAAGAAGTTTCAAAACTGCATAAACATTTGATAAATGACCTACTGCATTGTTGCCGCTGCCTTTTATATACCCAAGGTTTCCAAGTATAAGAAATGCTTGTTTTTTTGTTATTTTACCCAGTTCATCATCATTAGCAGTTATTAAGTCATCCAGAGTAATACTCTTCGGGTCGACTTCCTCACCGTTTATTTTGACCTTGCCTTTTGTAGGAACTACAGGTGGCTGGCTGTCTGGAGTTGGATTTGCTGGATCAACAACAGAAGGTTCTGGATCCGGTTCCGGAGTTATGTTATTGAGTTTATTTTCTAATTGTCTTTTTAGATTTTCAAGAGTTCTCTTTTGAGCTGTTTTATTATTATTATCTAAATCTTCAATAGCATCATCTATATTTTTTATAATTTTATTAATTTCATCTTTTGTAGGATTTTTGCCTAATTCTTTGATTTCGCCTGTAATATCAGCTATTTTCGCACAATCAGGATCATCTTTTACAACTTCTTTAATAGTTTCTTTTTCGCTGCTTCTGTCTGAACGACGGCTGCCCCAGTCGCCCCAGCCTCCGCCGAACATAGGTCTGCCGATACTGAATCCGCTGCCGAACATTGGAATACCGAAGCCCATTCCGCCTCCAAGGAAGCCGCTGAATAAACTGCCGAAGGCATTTCCTAAGCCAAGACCAAAGCCGTTCCAAAAACCGCCGTGTCCGCCGCAGTTAATATTAAATACGGTATTGGATACATTATTATATCCGCCTCCGCAATGTCCGGAGTGAAACATCTCGTAGTGTTTAAATGCGCTGTGACAATTGATTCTTGACATAGTCTGTACCTCGTAGTTTCTTACATCTTATATATATAATAAGTATATAAAAAACATCGGATTTCAGTTTTTATTTATTTTGTTACAAAACTTAACATAAAGAGGTGAATTAGTTTTATATAAAAAGAAAGAGCCGCAGGCTCTTTTATATTCTGGTTTTATTCTTGCCAAGCTTTGCACGTTTTTTACGTCTCATTAAATCTACAAATGCTTCAAGTCTTGTTATGTATCCGGCTTTTCCTGTCTGTTCGTCCATAATAAGGGTTAAAATAGGTATTTCGTGTTCTCCTCTCATTGTCGGGAATATGTTCTGTGACATAATTTCCGGCATACAGGTAAACGGAGAAATGTGAATTATGCCGTCTTTTCCCTTTTCATCAGCAAAAACCACATCAGAAACGCATTCAAGAGCGTCGCCGCCTATATCTCTCATAAGATAAGGCTTTGCCATTCTCTCTGCTCTTTGAAGGTGGGTTTCGGGCGGTCTGAAGGCTTTAGGGATTATGGCGTCTTTTAAAAAGCTTCCGACAGTCAGGCTTCTTCTGGTTTCTACGCCCATTCTGCCAAGTTCACGCTCTATGTTCTGGTTTGAAAATTCATCATTTACAAGAAATATTTCACCTGTAATATCAACATTCAAAACCTCTCTTTGTGCATCGATTTCAGTCTTTTCAACCTCTTTCAGTGCTTTTTCGTATGCAACATGCAGTTCTCTTGTGGAATTGGCTTTGTCAATCATTTTTAGAGCCTTTTTATAGTTTTTTTCTGCGTCGCCGAATTTGATTTCACGGGCTCTGTAGTATGAAAGAGCTCTGTCTAAATCATCTATTGCAAAAATTTTTCGCATTGTTATATTAATAGCTCTAAGAATCAAAATAGGGTCATTTTTACCTGAGAGTTCTTTTAAAAATTTATACAATCCTTTTATTCCGTCATAGAGGGATAGTTCTATATAATTTGCATTATACCCTAAATCTTTTAAAGTATTGTGAATATTGGTTCCGTATTCTCCAAGCCTGCATATTCCTGGAGAGGTAATCATTGCAACATAATCAGCACCGCCTTCTATAGCTTCTATAAAGTTGCCCAGAATAAGCTTATACGGGAGACAGATTGCTTCCGGTGAGTTTTTGGTCCCGAGCGAAAGGGTTCTTTTGCTCGTGTATGGCGGAATATACGGCTCTACTCCGATTTTCCTTAAGCCTGCTGCCCAGGCAATTGAAATTGTCCCCATGTGAGGAAATGCTACTTTTATTTTTTTATTTTTTGCCATTTATATCCCTCCATTTTAATTTATATTATATCTTAAAAATAAATTAGGGTATAATATGAAAAAAGGGGATATCAATGGGAAGAATTGTTCAGCTTACAAAAAATGTAATAAACCAGATTGCAGCAGGAGAGGTTATTGAAAGGCCTTATTCCGTTGTTAAGGAATTGGTAGAAAATTCTGTAGACGCAGGTGCCTCAAAAGTAAGTATTGAAGTTTTTAATGACTGCAGGGATATAAGAGTTGCTGATAACGGTTCGGGGATTCATCCTGATGATATTCTGCTTGCTTTTTCCAAGCATGCAACGAGTAAAATAAAAGACGGCGAAGATTTGTATGCAGTCAGAACAATGGGGTTTAGAGGGGAAGCTCTGGCCAGTATTATTTCCATTTCTAAATTAACCTGTATTACGCGAACAAAGGATTTTGATTACGGAACAAAGGTTGAGTGTGAAAACTCTGAGGTTAAAAAAGCTCAGACCGGTTGTGCAATCGGCACAATTATGGAGATTCGTGATTTATTTTACAATATTCCGGCAAGATTGAAGTTCTTAAAATCGGCAAAAACAGAATTTGCATATATTAATGAATTGGTACAGGCAATTTCGCTTGTGCATCCGGAAGTCGGATTTGAATTAAAAAACAACGGTAAAACTGTATTAAAGACGACAGGGCAGGGAGAGTTGCTTCAAACTGTTAAGGAAGTGTTTTCGGAAGAAATCTCAAAAAATCTTAGAGAAGTTCATAAAACAGACAAAATTTCCGGATTAAAAATTTCAGGTTATGTAAGTACTCCGGATTTTACAAGAGCAAGCAAAAAAGATTATTATATGTATGTAAATTTTAGAAATGTAAAATGTCCGGTATTTCAAAAAGCAATTGACACTGTGTACAAAGATTTGACAGCTTCTTCAAGGTATCCTTTTATTATTTTAAATCTTGAACTTCCGCCGGAGGATGTCGATGTGAATGTACATCCGACCAAAAAGGAAGTAAGATACAAAAATCCGAATCAGGTGTTTAATTTTATACATTCAGCCGTAGATATGGCTTTATCTGGTCTTGCAGAAGAAGTTACGCTTCCTGCCAAAGAGAGTTTACCTCTTCCAACGGAAGTCCCTAAACCTGTTTATCAAAAACCTTTCGTAAGTGATATATATGTTGATGAAAATAAAAATATCCCGACAGTTGTTTTTGACAGGCCTAAAACAGCTGAGATAAGAGAGTTTAAAAAGCCGGCGCCTGTTGAATCTGTACAGGCAAGGCTTATGCAGGAAACTGTTTCAACAAAACCCGAAGAGATGATAATCGGGCAATATAGAAAAACTTATATTCTTATTGAGCGCGAAGAAGGTCTGGAGATTGTTGACCAGCATATTGCCGAAGAAAGATATATTTATGAAAAACTGAAAAAATCCAAAAATATAGACTGTCAGCTTTTGTTTATTTCTGATGTCATTAAGGTTTCACCAAGCGACAGAGAGCTTTTGGAAGCTCATAAGGATAAACTTGCAAAATTCGGATATGAAATAGAATTCACATCGGATGATGAACTTATATTCAGAAAAGTTCCGCAAATTCTTTCTAAAGTTTCGCCAAAAGAAATTCTTGCAGATATTCTGGATAATATTCAGGGAGATATTGATAATATTGAGGAACAGATTCTTATTACGACTTCCTGCAAAGCTGCAGTAAAGGCTAATACTTATTTGAATAACTTCCAGATGCAGGAGATAATAAGAAATTGGCGTACATGCGAAAAACCGTTTACCTGTCCGCACGGCCGACCTATATCAAAAATTATAGAGCATAAAGATATTGCAAAATTTTTCCAGAGAAGTAAATAAGTTTGTTGCTGTAAAGTTTTAATTTTTCCGCATCCTCGTATTGTAACATTTTGTTTACAAAATTTAGTTCTATAGGCAATTTTTGTATATATTTTGTTTTATTATAGATATAAAAGTGTAGCAGAAATTTAGAAAGGTATGTGTATGGAACCGATAAAAAATGTTGGAACAGTTGATTATTCAATGACAGTTCCGAATCAGACTCAGGGATATGAAGATTATTCATCTATGCCGATGGTGTATGAGTCTAATGATGTTGAGAAGAGAAACGCCTCTTCTAACATGCTTGGATATACCGCTTTAGGGATTATTGCCTTAGCCGGACTTGGTTACGGCGTAGTGAAAGGAAAGAAAGTCTCCGGGTTGAAACAAGAAATAGATAACCTTACAGCCAAAAATACGGAACTTACAAGTCAATTAGAAACTGCAAATAACAAAATTACTGAATTAACCACAAAGAAAAAAGATAAATTTTCATTCAAGAAGTTATTACCCTGGAATTGGTTTAAAAAGAGTAAAGCTCCTGAAATTAAGCCGGAAGCCAAACCAGAGCCAAAGGCTGAAACACCAAAGAAACCGGATTACGATACAACAAAATCATAACTAATTTGATATAACAAAATCCGCCATTTTGATGGCGGATTTTTAATTATAATCTTGGCGGTCTAAAGTTTTGTGTTTTAGTCCCTTTCCCGCTTTTTATGCCGACTAAAATTCTTTGGCCTTCATAAATACCGTCGCCTTTTACCTCTGTATATGAATCATCACTCGCGCCGGTTGTTATATTTATTCTTTTTAATTTTAACCCGTCTTTTACCCACAAGCCTTGAGTTTTATATTTTTTGCCGCTTTTTTCAGGAGTAAATTTAAGCGCTACATTAGGAACACTCAATACATCTTTATTTTGAGCCGTAATAATAGAAACATTCGCTGTCATGCCGGGCTTAAGCTTTAAATCGCTGTTATCTACAGTAACTATAACAGAATAAGTAACAACGTTTGAAACAGTTGTCGGTGATATTCTAACCTGTGTTACTTTTCCGTTAAATGTACTGTTTGGATAACCATCAAGTGTATAAGTGACATCCTGTCCTTCTTTAACATCTCCGATATCAGCTTCTGAGACGTTAACCTCAATCTGCATTTTCTCTAAATCCTGAGCAATCGTGAATAATTCCGGCGCCTGAAAGCTTGCAGCAACCGGCTGGCCGAGGTCAATTTCTCTGGAAATAATCATTCCGCTTACAGGTGCAGTAATTTTTGTGTAATTCAAATTTACCAGTGATTGATTATATTGAGCCTGTGTTTGATTAATTTTTGCTCTTGCTGCATTAACCTGAGCTAAGCTTGCTTTATAGTCACTTTCTGCCTGATCTAATTCACTTTTAGGAATAAAATCTCTTGCATAAAGATTTTTGTATCTTCTTAATGTTTTTGCAGCCATTTCAAAAGTAGCTTCCCTGTTTGCTAAATCAGCCTGAGCAGAAGCCATTGAAGCGGCATTTTGGTCAACTGTTGCCTGAAAAGTTCTCGGGTCAATTTCTGCAAGAAGCTGGCCTTTTGTGACTTTGGAGTTAAAGTCAACGTAAATTGCACTTATCAAACCTGATACAGTTGAACCGACAGATACTGTATTTACCGGATTAATTGTACCGGACGCCTCTACCACTTGAGTGATTGTCCTGCGTTTTATTTTGGCTGTTTGATAATGCACTCTGTTTTTGTTGATGGAGGAAATTATAAATATAATTATCAAAATTATTGCTGTTACTGCTATTATGCCGCGTTTTTTCTTTAAAATTTCCGGAATTTTCATACGTTATCCTTTTTATTTTTTAACTTCTTTTTATCTTTTTGGATTTGTTTTTCTTGTTTTTTTAAATCTTTTTGATAGTCTTTAACATCCTCTACAGTCAGTGTTTCTTCCTGAGGAAGCGCGATTTCTCTTTCTAAGGTTGCTCTTGCTACATTATAATTATAAACCGCCTGAACATAAGAGCTTTGCGCATTGTTATAATTGACTCTTGCATCCTGAAGCTGTATATAATCTCCTAATCCTACAGCATAGCGCCCGTCTGCAAGTTCCAGATTCTCTAGTGTCTGGCGAACCTTTGTCTCAAGAAGCGGAATTTGTTTTTCAAGCTGAATCATATCTATATATGCTGATTGTATGGTAAAATACATATCCTGGTTCAGAAGTTCTACCTCTGTCTTTGCAAGATTAAGTTCTGAATTTGCGATATCAATTTCGTGTTTCACTTGTTTAATGTTGAAAGTCGTATCAAGGTTTAAAGAAACGCTCATGCCATTATCCGCATAAAAACGGCTGTTTGTATAACTATATCCGACACCGCCCCTAAGTTCGGGTAAATACTGGCGTTTTGTTAATAGGACATACTGTTTCATTGCGTTAACTGTCGCAACCAGAGCTTTTAAATCGGGTCTGTTTTCTTTTGCTATGGTTACGGATTTTTCAAAAGTATAAGGATATTTTTTAAATACATAATTTTCTAGGACATTGCTTTTTTCGGCTTTCACAGCATAAACAGCATCGGAAATTCCTTCGGGAAGCTCAAGAAGTTTGTCGTATTTTTCAATGTTTGTCAAGCTCATGGGAACATAAGGGTTCTGCAGATTAAATGTTTCGGTATTCTTAATGCTGTATTCCGGTGCAAAAGCTACGTACATAGCGTTATTAAGTGTAACGATTGCATTTTTATACGTATTTTCAGCTTTAACAAGGGCAATTTTGGAATCACTCAAATTAACTTCCGCATTAACAAGGTCAATTTTTGATTTAATCCCCTCTTCATAATAAGCAAGAGTTCTCTGGTAGTTTCTTTCATTTATTTGTACATTAAGTCTTTCAACTTCCATTAAAGATTTTGCTGCAAGAACCGCATAATATTGAAGCTTTACATTGAATATAGTTGCCAAAACAGTTTCGTCAAAATCGAATTCAGCCGCAATTCTGTTAAATTTTTCCATTCTTATATTAGCGCCGGTTTTGCCGAAATTCCATAAAAGCTGGGATAGAGAAGCATCAAATCCAGGAAGTATTCTTGTATTATAGCTGGTATTGTTATTCCTGTGTCCGAATCCTTGAGAATAGCCGACACCAGCCGAAAGAGTCGGGAAATATGCCGATTTTGCAACTCCTACACTGGATTTAGCTATATCAAGGTTTAAAATATATCTTTTTACGACAGGGCTGTTGTTTAGAGCAATACGAATACAATCATTTAACCCGAGAGAAGCATTCTTTTCTATCTGAATGTTCTGTATAGCATAACACCTCATCCCTATCATCAGGCAAGTAAATATTAATAATATCCGGATTTTGTTCTTCATTTGTCTTTTTCTCTACAATATTATAGACGAGTAACAAAAAACAGTGTTCATTTTTTTGAATGAATTTATTCTGCAGCAGGTGAAATTCCCCAATGAAGCTTGCTTCTTAAGACCGAATAAAAACTATCGTCTTTTAAAAATACAAGTGTTGCTTTCTCTTTTGAGACTGTAATATCAATTTTATTAACACACTCACCGGTATCAATTCCATCTGCAGCAACAGAAAGCAGCTTATCTCCGGTTTTAACTGTTATCTTTTCGGAACAAGGGATGACAAGCGGTCTTGCATTAAGTGTATGCGGGCATATAGGAACGATAACAATTGCGTCCAGCGTCGGATATAATACAGGGCCGCCCGCAGAAAGACCGTAAGCCGTCGAGCCGGTCGGGGTTGAAATGATTAACCCGTCTGCAATATAGTCGCATACAAATTTACCGTTAATCTCTAAAAATAATTTTGATGTTCTGCTCGGAGAACATCCTTTAATTACAAAATCATTTAAAGCAAGAGCTGAACCTGAGGAAAGCATTAACCTCTCTTCTGTAGAATATTTTCCGTTTATGATGGAAGTTACAACATTATCTAACTCGCCTGCACCTGCTTGTGCCAAAAAACCAAGCCTGCCGACATTTATTCCTAATACCGGTGTTTTTGTTTTTGAATAAAACCTTGCTGCTTTTAAAAGAGTGCCGTCTCCGCCAATTACAAAGGTAAAATCTCCAAAATATCCCATTTTATCAATAGTAAAGGTTTCAAATTCTATACTATGTTTCTTCAAAGATTTTTCTAATTTTTCTAAAATTTCTTTATAATTAGTAATTTCCTGATTGTATACAACGTTAATTTTCATACATTGGATTATATCATATAATTCTGTTTTATGTTATAATTAGCTCAAGTTCACACTGGTTGAGGGCAGATATATGATAGAAATGAAAGTAATGGGTATAGCATTGGATGTAAGGACAAATTCGCCGATAGTTGTACTTCATGATTTAGATAACAGAAAAGCGCTTCCGATTTGGATAGGGTCAGCAGAGGCAAGCGCTATTATAAGATGTATAGAAGGACTTGTTGTAGCTCGTCCTATGACGCACGATTTGATTACTAATATTATTGAAAAAACAGGATATACTCTTGAAAAAATCGAAATAAACGATGTTGAAAAAGATACGTATTATGCAACACTGTATCTTGTAAAAGACGGTGAAACTTTAGAAATAGATGCCCGTCCTTCAGACGCGATTGCAATTGCTATGAGAGCAGAAGCGCCGATTTATGTAACGGCAAATGTACTTATGAATGGCTCTGTATCAACGGATTCTGCTAAAGACGAAGAAGAGGCGCAGGAATTTAAAGATTTTATCCAGAACATCAAACCTTCTGATTTTGAAAAGATGATGAAAGGCCGTCACGAAGAATCCGACCAGTAGGGCGGGGGTAAATGAGCGGGGGTAAATAGGGGTAAATGAATAGGGGTAAATAGAAGAAGTTAGTTAAGGAGAAGGTTTTGAAAATTCAAAGTATTCAGGGGCAAAATTTCCAGGCAAAAAGATATTTATCAAAAGAGGGAATGCAAAACCTGCATTCCCTGTTGGATAAAATGAATAAAGAATCGGTGTATCCTAATAAAGATAATTTTTTTGAAGCTCAGATTCTTCATAAGGTTTATACTGGTAAAGGACAGAAAGTTATTGATTTCAGGTGGTTTGGCACAGGACGTGATGCCGTTGATAAAATGCAGGGAGAATCGATAATCGGAATAAATGAAAAAACAGCTTTTTTTGTTAACAATTCTACCGGAGAGGTAAAAAAGATGAAAAAGCCGTTGTTTTTTAAATGGGAAACTATATTAACAGAGGGCGAAAGTATTATAAAAAAAGCTAATGAGAATTTTGACAATGAGAAAATTGTAAAAAAATGCCGTATGCAAATGCCGACTCTGGAAAATTTTGAAAAAATCAGAACATTTGTAAAAGATTTTTCTAAAATGGCCTCAGATATGGTAAGAGAACATCCTTTCAGCAGAATATTGAAAAAATAAGAGGTAAGTATGAATATAAACAAAAACTATGAAAATTTAGAACAAAGTTATTTATTCTCAACGGTTGCCCGCAAAGTTAATGAGTTTACGACAAAGAATCCGGATAAAAAAGTCATCCGGCTTGGTATAGGCGATGTAACACTGCCTCTATGCAAGGCTGTAATAAATGCCATGCACAAAGCCGTAGATGAAATGAGCATTCAGGAAACTTTCAGAGGATACGGCCCTGAGCAGGGGTATGATTTCTTAAGAGAGGCTGTAAAAAAATATTATTTAACCCACGGTGTTGAGCTGGAACTTGACGAAATATTCATCTCAGATGGTGCAAAGAGCGATTTAGGCAATATTTTAGACCTGTTTGGACAAGATAATACCGTTTTGGTGCCGGATCCGGTGTATCCTGTATATGTAGATACTAATATTATGGCCGGAAGAAAGGTTATTTTTGCTGACGCAAATGGTGAAAATGGTTTCTTACCGCTTCCGGATAAAAATGTAAAAGCGGATATCATATATATCTGCTCTCCAAATAATCCGACGGGGGCTGCATATAACAAGGAACAATTAAAGATGTGGGTTGATTATGCAAGAGAACTTGGCGCAGTAATCCTGTATGATGCAGCTTACGAGTGCTTTATTGATGATAACAGTCTTCCCCATAGCATTTACGAGATAGAAGGTGCAAAAGAGTGCGCAATAGAATTTTGTTCACTTTCAAAAATGGCCGGATTTACAGGCACAAGATGCGGATATACAATTGTTCCCAAAGCCTTAGGTAAATTAAATAAAATGTGGCTGAGACGTCAGACAACAAAATTCAACGGCGTGCCATATATTGTTCAAAGAGCTGCAGAAGCTGTATTTACAGAAGAAGGACAAAAAGAGATTAAAGAGAATCTTAATTATTATAAAGAGAATGCAAAATTGATTTCCGATACTCTAAAAAGATGTAACATCTGGCATGTAGGCGGTAAATATTCTCCTTACATCTGGCTTAAGTGTCCAAACAACATGACATCCTGGGAGTTTTTTGATTATTTACTTCAAAATGCGCAAATTGTAGGAACTCCTGGCTCAGGGTTCGGCAAAAACGGCGAAGGCTACTTCCGTTTAACTTCTTTTGGCTCTAAAGAGAATACAAAAGAAGCTATGGAAAGATTTGAAAAATTGTTTATTTAAACAAGGATGGTGTAACCCGGCAAATAATCGGGAGTCATGTTGTGATTGGGTAAGGTAGGGCGTTAAAGTCTTATTATCAGCACCTGGGCAATCTTTGATTGCCCAGGTGCTGTCTGGCAAGCGAGAGCCATCGGCTCGAGCGTCTGGAAAATAAAAAAGACCTACCCGAAAGTAAGTCTTTTAAATTTGCTCCAGGCCAGACTTGAAAGCGTAAGCTTGGAGTTGAGCCGGTGTCGTGTTGCGATGAGCAACACGAGCAGGGCGAAACTTATTATCAGCGACGTAGCAATCGAAGATTGCCCAGTCGCAGTCTGGCAAGCGAGAGCCAGCGGCTCGAGCGTCTGGAAAATAAAAAAAGACCTACTCGAAAGTAAGTCTTTTAAATTTGCTCCAGGCCAGACTTGAACTGGCACCGAGGGAGAACCCCGATTGGATTTTAAGTCCAACGCGTCTACCGATTCCGCCACTGGAGCGTATTAAATCCTTCATAATCATAATATAAACATCTCTATAAGTCAAACAAAAAAGAGAGCCTGAGCTCTCTTTTAATCATTTTTTAGATATTCACTAACCTTCAAGGTTTTCTTTCTGCTTGTTCAAAAGCTCTTGTATCTTGTCCATGATTTCTTCACCCTTTTCCTGAACATCTGATACAATATTGTCTGCTCTTCTTTGAATATCTTTTACTGTTTCATCAGTCTTTTTTGCCATATCAGAAGCCATTTCGCCGAGCATTTCTCTTGTTTCCGCACCTGATTTCGGCGCAAGAAGAACTCCTGCTACAGCGCCTATTGCTGCACCTATTGCAAAACCTGCTAAAAATCTTGTTACTGACATAATATTTTCTCCTTCTATTGTAGTTTAACTTTGTTTTTAACTTTTTGTATCGCCGATTCAGCCTACTTCTTTTTGCTAAATATTTTAAATGCTGAACATAAGCCGCTGAAGAAGCCTTTTGTTATGGTGCCGCCTACAGAAGTTATTTTTGCGAGAATATTAAGAGGTGAGTTTTTTATTGCATCTTTGAGTTTGTTAACCCCTTCATCTGCCTTAATTATTATTCCGCTAACAATTGCCACAGACTTGTTAACATTCTTCAATGTCGGTTCTAATTCTGTTTTTATTATTGTTGCTGTCTCGTCGATATTTTTGGTCAGTTTTGATAAATCGAATAAGACTTTAACAAGCATTATACCGACAAGGATGACAATAACACCTGTAGCGTAAGCCAAGAAAGTTAAACTTTGATATAATTGTGCTGTTTCCATTTATAATCCTTTATGTTAGTTAAAATCGTAATCTGATACATCTTCAAGCTCTTTTGCTTTTCTCATTTTTTTTGATTTAAGCATGTTGCCGAATTTTTTATATTGTTTTTCGAGTTTATATTTTAGTAAATCAATAGATTCAAGAGCCTGCTTTTTAGCTTCATTTACCGCAGGTGAGTGCTTTTCTGCCAGGTCACATACGGTTTCTTTAAGTTTTTCTCTCATTTCAGAGCCCGGACGCGGCGCGTACAATACACCGGCGATTATACCTCCGACAACTCCGGCCAAAAGCCCCAGTCCAAAACCTATTGAAGATTTTTCTTTGCTCATAAGTTATACCTCTTTTCTGTTATTATTTGCCTATGTATTATACCACATTTTGAAGCAGTGATAAACCCTTTGAAGCCAATTTATACATCTTGCTTTGTTTTATTTTCTTCATTACTTTTATATTTATACTCCAAAATAAAATTCCTGCCATTATACTTTTGGCTTGCTCAAGCAGTATCTTTTTACCATGATTTTGCAATTCTTCTATCCAATCGGGTATCAATTCATAAATTTGTTCGGAAAGCCCTCTTATGAGTTCACAAATGCTTTTAATTTCAGGCTTTGCGCTATTTATAAAAATATTTGTTTGATTAATTCTTTTATTTGCTTTCACTAATAATATAATAATTGTTGCTGTGATTATTAACTCTGCAATAAAAACTATTGCAATAAGAATTTTAAAAACCATACTTATTCACTCATATTTGTATTATTATATGATTATATTTTAGAATTTGTAAAAATAAAATACACTTGGAGGATTATTTCTTGGGAAGATTTTATTTTTCTTTAATTATAGCTAAATTTTTATATTTTATATTAAAACTTACTCGAATTTCGTCCGGAACATCAGTGATTGGTATGATAGTCCTGAAAATTTGCCCGGATTTTTTGAAATACTGCAATAAATACATTGATATTAAAATTAATGTAACAGGAACAAACGGTAAGACAACGACATCCGGATTAATAGCACATCTTCTGGAATGCAGCGGCAAATCCGTAATCAACAATTCTATGGGGGCGAATATGCTTACCGGAGTTGTGAACGCGCTGGCAGTTCAGCTTAATCCGTTTAAGAGTGTTGATTTTTCAGTTATTGAAAGTGATGAAGCTTATCTATCCAAGATTTATGACAATTTTGATGCGGATTACCTTGTTGTGACCAATCTTTTCCGCGATCAGCTTGACCGCTACGGAGAGCTTGCGACTACAAAAAAACTGATTCAGGATGGGATAGACAAAAAGCCTGAAATAACTTTGTTATTAAACGCAGACGACCCTTTAGTTGCAAGTTTTGCCGGTAAAAAAAAGATTTATTACGGTATTGAAAATGTCTATTATGCTGATGAATCTTTAAAAGCTCAGTCTGCAACGGAAGAGATTTTTAATTGTGTTTGCGGAAAACCTCTAATGTACGAAAAGAAATTTTTTGCCCAGCAGGGACACTATTACTGCGATTGCGGATATAAACGTCCGGAACCTAAATATAAGGCTGATGTTATGCTGTATAAAGATTACTCAATTTTAACGATAAACGGAAAGAGTTTTGAGGTTCCTATTAAGGGACTGTTTAATGCTTATAATGCTCTTGCCGCAATTTCTCTATGCCTGGAAGCCGGTGTTGAAGATATAGAAAATTATTTGGCCTCTTTTAAAGTTGCATTTGGAAGAAGTGAAGTTAAGTATTTAGGCGGGAAAAGGACTTTAATACAGCTTATCAAAAATCCGATAGGCGCTAATGAGGTTCTTAAAACTGTTGATTTAGATTCTAATATACTGATTATAATAAATGATAACTATGCTGACGGCAGAGATGTTTCCTGGCTTTGGGATGCAGATTTCGGCCTATTGAAGGGATCTAAAAATCAAATTGTAGTATCAGGCCTGCGGGCAAATGACATGGCGCTAAGATTGAAGTATGCTGATATTAAGGAGATTAAAATAATACCTGATATAGATGAGGCAATTGAATATATGAAACATGCTGAGGGAAATGAGATTACAATACTTCCGACTTATACAGCGTTATTAAAAATTAATAAGAATAAAAATTTGAAAGGACAGAAATAAGATGTTATTAGGTGTAAATATAGATCACGTTGCAACATTGAGAAATGCAAGAGGCGGAGTAGAGCCGGATGTACTTACTGCAGCAAGGATATGCAAAGAATGCAAAGTGGCCTCAATTACAACTCACTTAAGAGAAGACAGGCGACATATAAAGGATGAGGATGTAGAAGCTATTAGAATGCTTCCGCGCGTAAGACTTAACCTAGAGATGGCAATGACGGATGAAATGCAGCAAATTGCGTTGAGGTTAAGGCCGCATGCTGTTTGCATAGTTCCTGAAAAAAGACAGGAACTGACAACAGAAGGCGGACTCGATGTTGCAGGGCAGCTTAATAGGGCAATAGAATTTGTAAAACCTTTAATTGAGAAAAAAATAGAAGTAAGTTTTTTTATAGACCCTGACCTGCAGCAGATTTCCGCTGTTTCAAAGACTGGTGCGCCGTTTATTGAGCTTCATACCGGAAGATACTCAGAAGCTTACGGGACACTTGAGGAAGAAAAAGTGTTTGCTGATTTAAAAGGGGCAGCTCTTTTTGCCCAGAATTTCGGGCTGAAAGTTAACGCCGGGCATGGGCTAAATTACCAGAATGTTCATAGAATGCATGAAATTCCGCACCTTGTAGAACTAAATATCGGGCATTCTATTATTGCAAGGTCTATTTTTGTAGGTTTAGAACAGGCTGTTAAAGAAATGAAGGCTCTGGTAGAGGGGTAAGGGGTAAAGGGGTATATTATTATGAAAACGAAAGAAGATGTTGTTAAGGAAATGCAGCTTGTTGTTGAGCAAATGCGGCTTGATGATATAGAAGAAAATCCTGATTGTGAAAATGAATATTTTACCTGTGATGCCTGCGGAGGAACTAAATCTCTTGCCGGCTCTGTTCAGTATGGTTCATACAGGCTTTGCAACGACTGCGTATTGTATGCAGAAGTAGGATTTGAGCTCGGGCAGATTAAGGATATTGAAGAGTTGATTAATGCCATGGAGGATAAACGCCTGGAGGCCGATTGTGAGTTTATCAAAAATGAAGAGAAAAGGTTAGAAAATTAATATGGTTAATAAGCTGTAATTCAAATTGCGCATTTAAATTTCCTCTTTTTGTAGTAAAATATTAATTGTAAAATTCAACTTCAAACGAGGTAACAGACATGTGGGAATATTCAGAGAAGGTGTTAGAGCATTACAGACACCCCAGAAATGTAGGCAAAATTGATGATGCTGATTTAATCGGAGAAGCCGGTTCTCTTGCCTGCGGCGACTCTTTAAAATTATATTTAAAATTAGACGGAAATGTTATAAAAGACGCTAAATTCCAAACTTTCGGGTGCGGTTCTGCTGTGGCGTCATCAAGTATTTTGACAGAAATGATAATAGGAAAAACTCTTGATGAGGCTAAAAAAATAACAAACAAAGACATTGCAGACGAACTCGGCGGACTTCCGCAGGAAAAAATGCATTGTTCTGTTATGGGACAGGAGGCTCTTGAGGACGCCTTGAAAAAATATTATGGCGAGAATACTCTTGAAGAAGAAATTGGCGTTTCTCACAGCGGAGATAAGATTGTCTGCACATGCTTTAATGTAACGGAAAACCAGATTTGGGAAGCTATCAAAATCAATAATCTTAAAACCGTTGAAGAAGTAACTAATTACACAAAAGCAGGAGGCGCATGCGGAAGGTGCAGAGGGCTTATTAAGGATATTATAGATACTTATTATAAAAAAGAAAATGCTGTACAGGAACTTACACCTACGCAAAAAATTCTGAAAATAAGCAAAGTAATCGACCAGCAGATATCTCCGCAATTACAGAAAGACGGCGGGGATATTGAACTGATTGATGTTGTTGGAAACAGGGTTCAGGTAAAGCTTACAGGGGTATGCAGCGGATGCAAAAATGCTGCAATGACTTTGAAAAGTTTTGTTGAATCTGTTCTAAAGGATAAAGTAGACGCAAATCTTGAAGTAGAACAGGTATAATTATGATTTATTTAGATAACAATGCAACAACAAAGGTGGATGACAGGGTTCTGGAAGAAATGCTTCCTTTTCTAAAGGATGAGTATGCTAATCCTTCCAGCATGTATGATTTTGCCAAAAAGCCTGCTGCAGCAATTAAAGAGGCCCGCGCTAAAGTCAGGGATTTTTTGGGTGCTGCAAATGAAAAGGAAATTTTCTTTACATCCTGCGGTTCAGAATCGGCTAATACAGCTATCAAAGGTGTTCTAAATTGTAATAAAGATAAACGGCATATAATTACAACCAAGGTTGAGCACCCTGCAGTATTGAACACGTATAAAGAGTTTGAAAAAAACGGGTATGAAGTTGATTATATAGGGGTAAATTCGCAGGGTGAATTAGACATTGAAGAGTTTAAATCAAAATTGAGAAAGGATACTGCGCTTGTATCTGTAATGTATGCAAATAATGAAACAGGCGTTATTTATCCTGTAGAAGAAATTGCGGAATATATTAAATCAAAATCACCGGAGGCAAGATTCTTTGTTGACGCTGTTCAGGCTGCAGGCAAGATTCCTATAAATGTCAAAGATACAAAAATCGATTTGCTCGGGATTTCCGGACATAAATTCCATGCACCAAAGGGAGTAGGTGTTCTTTATGCTAAATCTGATGTCAGATTTACTCCGCTTATTAACGGAGGACATCAGGAGAGAGGCTTAAGAGCCGGTACGGAAAATGTTCCTTATATTGTAGGCATAGGAAAAGCCGCAGAACTGGCTCAAGAGGCTTTAAAATATGAGTTAAGTGAAGTAAAAAGACTCAGGGATAAGCTTGAGGACGGAATAATCAAAAATGTATTTAATGCAAGACTTAATACAGGAGTAAAAAACAGAGTTCCTAATACTACTAATATTGGTTTTGAATATGTAGAAGGAGAATTAATCCTGCTTCATTTGAGCGATATAGGAGTTTGTGCAAGTTCCGGAAGTGCATGTACATCCGGCTCTTTAGAACCAAGTCATGTTCTTAGAGCTATGGGGATACCGTTTACAGCTTTACATGGTTCAATAAGATTAAGCCTCTCAAGATTTACTAAAGAGAGCGAGATTGATTATGTGATAGAAAAATTACCGGCTATAATGGATAAACTTACTTCTATTTCTCCTTTCCAGGATGAATTAGAAAAATTAAGAAACCAGAGATAAGTTAAACAGAGGAAAGTATGATAGATAAATTATTTACGTCATTAGTAAGTTTCATAGGGAAACATATTCCTTTTATAATAGGGGTTATAATCAATCTTGTATTAATTTGGGGAATATGCAAGCTGATTGATTTATTGCAGCATAATATTGAGTCTAAATTAAAAGCAAGAAATTCTGATACTCCGCTTTTAAATTTAATGCCGGTGTTAAGTAAGATTATAAAAGCAGTTATTATATTTATACTTCTTGCAGGATTTTTACAAAGTTTCGGGTATAACGTAGCCTCGCTTATAGCCGGTTTCGGAATTACAGGTTTGGCAGTCGGTTTTGCAGCAAAGGAAGCTATCGGGAATATTTTCGGCTCTTTCGGGCTTCTTGCTGACAGAGTTTATAAAATCGGGGAATATATAAAATTTAACGGTTACGAAGGTACTGTTGAAAATATTAATCTACGTTCAACTACTGTAAGAAGTCTTGAAGGATTTGCAATTAATGTTCCTAATAACCTGCTTGCAAATGAAGAGATTACTAATGTTTCCCAAACAGACAGAAGAAGAATCGATTTAACTGTTGATATTGAATACGGAACATCAAATGAAAAGATTGACCGTGCCTGTGAAATTTTAAGAGAGATTGCAAGAGAGGATGAGACAATACTTGATGGTGAAGTTGCATTTATTGAGAATCTTGCACCGAGCTCTATTGCCGTAAGGCTTGTATGCTATACAACAAAAGCCTCGTGGAGTGAGTATGTTGTGGAAAAAAGCAGAGTGCTTAGAGAAATTATCCACAGATACCGGGAAGAAGGTATTGAATTTGCATTCCCTTCTACAAGTGTATATATGAATCAGAATTAGTTTTTATGAAAATAAAGATTATAGCACTCGGGAAAATCAAAGAAAAATTTTTAAGAGACGGCATAGATGAATTTCTAAAACGTCTTTCTCCGTATACTTCACTTGAAATAGTTGAGCTTACGCCCATTGAAATTAAAGATGAGAATCTTGTTGAAAAAGTCCTGAATCAGGAAGGGGAAAAAATCTTGGCACTCATTAAGCCTGACTCGTTTGTCATAACCCTTGAAATTGAAGGGAAACAGCTTACGTCGGAAGAGTTTGCTTCAAAAATTAAAGAAATCACAAACAGCGGCATTTCTGAGCTGGTATTTGTTATAGGATCCTCTTGCGGTATCTCCCAAAATGTATCTGCAAGAGCAAATTTTAAACTAAGTCTTTCCAAAATGACTTTTCTTCACCAATTTGCTCGTTTATTGCTCGTTGAACAAATATACAGAGGATTTAAGATTCTGAACAACGAAACATATCATAAATGAGGAATACGGCAGAAAGTCCTTTCCACAATCTGCCGTATTGTCTAAATTTATATTCTGCTGACTCCAAGTGATAATAGAGAAAGTAATAAGGAACCAAGAAGAGCACTGACAAATCCTTCGACTTCAAATCCCGGGGCAATCCAGCCTGCGAGCATAAGCATTAGGGCATTGATTACAAACGTAAATAAACCGAATGTAAGAATTGTAACTGGCAGAGTAATAATTTGCAGAAGCGGTTTTACAAAAGTATTAATTAACGCCATTATCACACAAACAAACATGGCGCTTAAAAAATTGTCAACTTCAATTCCAGGGATAATCCAGGACACGAAAACTATTATTAAGGCATATATAACCCATCTGAGAAGAATATTAACCATTTCTGCCTCCTTGTAATCATATTAAAATAAATATCATTATATTTCATTAATAAAAAGTTTTACTCCAATTATCGCATAAAATTTCGGGGTAAATAATTAATAATTTAATTAAGAAAGGAGTCATTATCATGACAGATAAAGAATCAATGAAAGATAAAATAAAAGAAGAAGCTTATAAATTAAAACAAGATTTAAAAGAAGCTACAGAAGATGTCAAAGAAAAAACTCATAATATGACAGAAAACATAAAAGAAAAAGCTCATGAAATGAAAGAAAAGCTTGCAGAAAAAAGAGAAGATAAAAATAAAAAGGCCTAAAAAAAATCCCCTTAAGGGGATTTTTTTTATTAAAGCGGCATAGAAGCTGACAAATATTCGTGAATTTTATCTTCTTTATCAGCAATATCTTTAACTTTAGCTGCATTATTCTCCGCGTTATTTTCAATTTTTTTTATCGGAGTTGCATAAGGGTAATAGCTGACGGGAAGTTCTTTTGCTGCTTTTTCAGCTTTATTGGCAAGAGGGATATCTCCTGTGGGAACCCCGTAAGCATATACGTTAAAGTCCGGTTTAATTTCTTCTACCGCCGGTTTTACAGTCTTTTTTACTGCTTGCGGTAATTTACCGCCTTTAAAGTTGGTTAATGTAATTTTTGATACTTGCATGATTTTTCCTTTCTTACTGATTACATTAAAGCTTGTAAATATAAAAATTGCTAAAAAAATAGAAATACTTATTATTTCTTTACAATTATAAGTATTTCTATTATAACTACTATTCGCCGATTGAACCGATAACATCGTTTTCGGTTGCAACTTCAAGCATTCTGTATGATAAATAAGCCCCGAGTGCTACAGCTTTTAAATCAATATTTTCATCATATTTAGCAACTTCTAAAATGGCACTGTTAATTTCAGGATTTTCTTCCTTTAAATACTGTACCATATTCTTTCTCCAGTTTTGGACATCTTGAAATACTTCAGTAAAGATTTCTGAGGCCATCTCTTCCGTTATGATTGGTAACATACTTCTTCTCCTATTTATTATAATAATTATATATTACATTCAAATAAGATACAATACATTATATATATTAAGAATTTTTAGCTTTTTTCTTTTTTATTTTTCCGCAGTCAAGCTGAACTTCATCATTAGAAATATTTTTTCCTATGGATTTTTCCAAATTTGCTCGTGCTGTATTATACTCATACATAGTTTGATAGTATGTAAGCATTGCATTTTGGTATTGAACCTGTGCTTCTTTCAGCTCAATGGGGTCTCCGACTCCGACTTTATATCTTCCGTAAGATAACTCATAATTTTCTTTTGCCTGCTTCAACCCTAAGAATGCTACGGGAATTTTATTCTTTTTCTCTGTTAAAGAGTAAAATGATTCTTGCACTTCAAAATATATATTATTTTTTGTATCATTGGCATTTGCAATTTCTTTTGAATGCAGTGCCTTAGCTTCTTTTATTTCGTTTTTAATCAGCATACCGTTAACTGTTGGGAAGTTCAAGTATCCGCCGAAGTTGTAACCGTAATTAGATGCTGGAGATTTACCGCCGATTTGGTATTGTCCTTCAAGCGTAAGCTGAGGGAAATATGATTTTTTGACAAGTTTTACATTTTGTTTAGCTTCTTCCACTTTAACTTCGGCAAGCTGAAATTCCGGCCTTGATTCTTTAGCCGTTTTGATAGCACCTTCAAGTGTGATGTCACAAGGCTCATAGCGCAGGTTTTCCGCAACATTATATTTATTGGAATACGGAAGTCCCATTGTATTATTCAGTTTGGCCATAGCAATATTAACGGCATTCTCTGCCTGAATAAGAGTTAGTTTAGCATTACTCAGATTCACTTCTGCAATCGTTACGTCAACTTTTGGCTTTGTTCCGGCCTGATAAAAAGCCTTTGCCTGATTATAAAAAGCTTCGTATTTTTTTACCATATCTTCTGCAACTTTTTTTGCCTCAAGAGCGTATTGCAGGTTATAATAAGCGGTTTTTACATCGCAGATTACAGAATTAACCGTCCCGGTAAGTGTAATTTTATACCCCTGGTTATCCAATTTTCTAATCGTAACCTGATTCTGCGTCACCCCGAAATCATATAGCATTTGTGATGCGCTGATTTGCCCTAAAACAAAGTAGTTAAAAATCAAATCTCTTCTGAATACATCAGACAACTGTAATTGTCGGATTCTTGTATATCCTGTCTGCCAGCCGAACTGGGGGAAATACGCAGACCAGGCTTCGCGGACTCTTGCATCTGAAGCAAACACATCCTGCATAGCAGCTTGTATTCTGGGGTTGTTGCCTAATGCATATTTTAGGCATTCTTCAAGATTTATATCCATCGTTGTTTCAACCCCGCCTTTTATAACAAGAGTGTCATCGCTGACTTTCGGCTCAACATCCTCGCTTGCCGGATACTCTTCAGCTTTAATTTCGTTGCCGAGACTTTCTCCATGGTGCCAAAAGCCTGCTAAGCAAACTTGTTGAAGCATAGATAACATTAATATACATATTATAAATTTATTAATTATTTTCATTTTTTTTCTTTTTCCTAAAACGTGAAATATAATTATTAAAGTTCATTTTCATAGTGTTAGTAAGCACAAAAAATGCCGGAACAAGAATGCTGCCGAAGAATGCTACAGCAATCATCCCGCCAAACACAGAAACACCGATAGAGTGCCTGCTGCCGGCGCCTGCACCGTGAGCAAAAACAAGCGGTAAAAGCCCTAAAATAAACGCAATATTTGTCATCATAACGGCTCTAAATCGTAATTTCGCCGCCTGTAATGACGCGTCTATAAAGTTCATTCCGTCTTTTTCCATGGCATCTTTTGCAAATTCAACAATCAATATAGCTTGTTTAGTACTTAAACCTATAAGCATTACAAGGCCTACCTGTGCATAAATATCAAGCGATAATCCCGAAACATACTGGAAGAATAATGCCCCCATCATTGCAACAGGTGAAATTAAAAGAACTGCAACCGGAAGCGTCCAGCTTTCGTATAATGCAACCAGGAATAAGTAAACAAATGTCAAAGCCATTGTTATAACTGGCCCTATCTGACCTGCGGATTTTTGTTCCTGAAGTGATGTTCCTGACCAGGCAAAATCCATGTCTTTAGGCAGGATTTTGTCAGAAATTTCTGCCATAGCTTTCATCGCATCGCCAGAACTTACGCCGTTTGCGGGGTTACCGTTAATTACAATTGACGGGTACATATTGAATCTGTTAAGCAAATACGGACCGACAATATTTTCAGTAGTAATAACAGAGCTTATCGGCACCATTTTTCCCTGATTATTCTTGACATAAATCTTGCTCAGGTCTCCCATGACAGCACGATATGGGGCATCTGCCTGCATATAAACTCTATAGACTCTTCCGTATTTGTTAAAGTCGTTGATATATGTAGCGCCGAATTGTGCCGCAAGCGTTGAATAAATTTCGGAAATTGAAACTCCCTGCGCCATAGCCTGTTCGTCTTTTATTTTAACTATAACCTGCGGAAGCGAAGATGTGTAAGATGTGTATAAACTTGAAAATGCAGGATTTTGGCGTGCTTCCTGCAGAAGTTTTTGTGCTTCTACAAATAATTCATCAGGAGTCCTATCGCCTTTATCAAGAAGCTGGTATTCAAATCCGCCGAACATCCCCATACCGCTTATTGCAGGAGGCTGGGTAACAAAGGTATTGGCTTCTGTATATTTTGATGTTATGGCATTTGCCTGTTTCATAATATTATTTATTGAAAGTTTTGCGGATTTTCTTTTTGACCAAGGCTCTAGTCTTACAACAACAAATGCTGTATTTTCTCCGGAAAAACCGTTAACCTGCATAACTGAAACTACGCCAGGAATTTGAGCAAGCTCATCCGTTATATTATGCACAACATCCGCTGTTCTTGTAAGCGTAGCACCGTCAGGAAGCTGAACTTGTACAAATAAAGCCCCTCTGTCTTCATCAGGAAGAAAACCTGTCGGTGTAATTTTAAACATAAACAGGATAAATAATATTACACCTATCAAAACCATAAGAGTTTTCTTAGGGGAATGAACAAAGTAGCTGACGACTCCCAGATATTTTTCTCTGACGCTGTTGAACCAATCTTCAAATTTTTGTATAAATTCAAAATCAGTTTTTTCGTCGCCAGACTTTAGGATAATAGAGCAAAGTGCCGGTGAAAGTGTGAGAGCAACTATTGTCGATAATCCTATAGAGGTCGCAATACATACTGCGAACTGTCTGTACATTTGACCTGTTATACCGGTCATAAATGATACCGGAACAAACACAGCCATCAAAACGAGTGAAGTTGCAACAACGGCGCCAAAAACTTCCTGCATAGTGATTTCAGTAGCTTCTTTTGGGGATTTTCCTTCCTGAATATGTCTTTGTGTGTTTTCAAGTACGACAATTGCATCGTCAACAACAAGGCCGACTGCTAAAACGAGCCCAAATAATATAAGAAGGTTTATTGAAAACCCCATAAGAGCCATAAATATAAAAACACCTATCAGCGAAACAGGAATAGCACAGAATGGAATAAAGGCAGCTCTTGCTGTTCCAAGGAATAAATAGGTAACTGCGCTTACCAGAATAATTGCAAGTACAATAGCACTTATAACTTCGTGAATAGATTCTCTTACAAATTCCGTAATATCGTATTGCACGTGATATTCAATATCGCTTGGGAATTTTCGGCTTAATTCTTGCATCTTATCCTGCACCCGGTTAACCAAATCTATGGTATTAGCCTCCGGAAGCTGTGCTATTGATATCATTGCGGCACTTTTATCCGCTATGGTTACGGAAGATGAATAATTTTCCGCACCAAGTTCAACTCTTGCAACATCCTTTAATTTTACATTTGAGCCGTCAATATTAGCTTTTACAACAATATTTTCAAATTCTTCAACAGTCTTAAGCCGTCCTTTTGTTCTTAATGTAAATTTTAGCACCTGCGGCTCATTCATTGGTTCAACACCAATGTTGCCTGCCGGAGTTTGTACGTTCTGAGCAGATACAGCATTGTTTATATCGGTAGTCGAGACACCTAAACTAGCCATTTTGTCGGGCTTAAGCCAAATTCTCATTGAATAGTCACCGGCACCGAATATTGAAACACTGCCGCATCCCTTTATACGTGCAAGCTCATCTTTAATAAACATCGTTGCATAATTTGCAAGGTACAAGGAATTATAAGTTCCGTTAGGGGAGGATAGCGACATTAAAAGACAACCGGCGCCTCCGGTTGATTTCCTAACTGAAAGCCCGTATCTTTTAACTTCTTCCGGCAGTCTAGGGGTAACAAGCTGTAATTGGTTCTGCACATTAACTAACGCCATATCCGGATCAGAGCCGACTTCAAAAAATAAAGTCAGTTTATAAGAGCCGTTTTTTGACTCGGAATACATATAGAGCATATCCTCAATACCGTTAAGTTGAAGCTCGACAGGCGCAGCTATAGTTGATGTTATAACATCAGAACTTGCGCCGCTGTAAGTTGCTGTAACAACTACCTGCGGAGGAGTAATTGACGGATATTCCTCAAGAGGCAAAGTGGTCAGGGATATTAATCCTGCCAGTATTATCGCAAGTGAGATTACTATTGCGAGTTTTGGTCTTTTTATAAATAAGTTGCCTGCCATTATATTTCCTTTATTGCTTAAGTTTGTTTATTATTTTAGAAAAAATATTTGTTTTTTTCTTAGGTTTGGATTCTTTTATTGGTGATTGAACTATTCTAACGGGGTTTCCCGGGATAACTTTCTGGAGGCCGCTGGTTATAATTCTGTCACCGGCCTTAACTCCTGATGTTATTATCCAATAACCGTCTTTTTCTCCGGAAGTTTTTATATAAGACATTCTTGGCAGATTGTCTTTATCCAAAATATAAACATATCTTCCTTCCTGGTTCTCCATTGTAGCTGTTTGAGGAACAACGGGTGCTTTATCTTTCGTTTTTGAGTAGATTATAATCTTGCCGAAGTCACCGTGAATAAGCTGGTCATCCGGATTGGGGAAGGTAGCCCTCATTGTTATTGTTCCGGTAGATTCATCTATTTTGTTATCATGAAAATCCTGGATACCTTTGTATTTATATTTTTCCCCTGAACTAAAAATAAATTCTACATCTCTGTTGATATTTGCAGATTTATCGATTCTTACAAGTTCTGCGTAATCTTTTGATTCCAGCGGAAATGTAATGTATATAGGATCACTGCTGTTTATTGTGGTAAGCGGACCGCTGTTCATTGAAACATAGTTCCCTTCTGTTACGGAAATCATGCCTACCCTGCCGTCTACCGGAGATTTAACTCTTGTATAGCCTAAATTTCTATTGGCATCTCTGTATGCGCTTTCAGCACTTTCTACCTGTGCTTTATAAGCGTCGCGCTGCGATAGAATATTATCATAATCCGAGCGGGCAATATAATCTTGCTGTACTAATTGTTTATATCTTGCCTGTTGTTTTTCATAATAAGAGTATTGTGATTTTGCATTATCCAGATTTGCCTTTGCTCTGCCTACTGCGTATTCATACTCTTGCGGTTCTATTTCAAACAAAAGCTGCCCTGCTTTTACATAGTCACCCTCTTTAAAATAACTTTTAGTCAAATAACCGCTTATTCTGGCCAGCACCTCGACTCTGTATTTTGATGCAACTCTTGCTGTTGCGGTAAATTGTCTGGTAACTTCTTCTGTATTGACGACTTCTGCCGTAACAGAAGGAGTTTTGGCCATAGCACGCTGTTTGGCGGTTTTTGTTCTGTCAAAATTAGATAAAACCATTCTGCCTAAAATTAGCGCAAACGCAATTAGTATAATTATTATGATATTTTTTCTCATTGTCTCTCCAAATCTGAAATGAAATCTTATAATATTTTATAACAAAAATAACAAAAGCTTTAAAACTATTCAAGAAGCCAATTGGAGAATAATTATAAATTTTCCGGCTTAGTGTAATCAATCCCTCCGACTGCTTTGTATAAAGATATAGTTGCAATTACGTTATCAATTTTAGAGGAGATATCCTTTTGCTTTGCAATAAGAAGATGAATATTTGACTTCATCTCATCTAATTTTGAAGAATCGCCTATAGTAAATTGTCTTTGTGCAAGCTGATGTTTTTCTTCTTCCAGTGCATACTCGTCATTTGATTTAATTAGATTGGCCTTTGTTGTTTTTGCGGAAACCAAAGCATCATTAACCTCCTGTATAGAAGTCAGAACAGTTCTTTCATAGCTTTCTACAGCTTTTTTATATTCATACTTATTAATCCTGTATCTTGCAAGTTTTGCCCCTCCCGAGAAAATATCCCAGCTTGGCAGAATACCTATATTAGATAAAAAGGTTTCATTTGCAAAAACTCGATTCCACCTGTAGGCATTAAACCCAAGATTACCGTATATAACAAATTTCGGCAAAAATTCTCTTCTTGCAACCCTAACATCAAGTCCTGTCTTCTTGACATAATTTTCGGAACTGATTAAATCCGGCCTGTATTGTATTATTGTTGTAGAGAAAGATTCCGGAATCTCAGGGCAGCTTATCCCGCTAAATGAAGAATGTTCAATCTCTTTGTCTGTTTTGAGGCCTAATAAAACAACAAGCTCATTATTCAAAATTTTTCTTGTTTCAACAAGCTTATTCAAATCCTGTTCAAATTTTACCAGAGCCTGCTTTTCATTTAAAAGTTCATGAATAGGGGCAAGCCCGCAGTTATATTTTTTCTCTGTCATCTTTACAATATCAGTCTGCAAAGATATTATTTCTCTTAAATTTTTCTCTAATTCTTCTGATTTAATCAAATTGTAATAATTAGCAGTAAAAACAGAGGTTATATAAATATAAGCTGCTCTTTCCTGTTGTTCTGTTATTTCTTTTTGTTTCTTTGCACTTTTTCTGTTTAAGAAATTTTGTCCCCATATATCTATTTCATAAGAAGCACTAAGCGGCAGCAAAAATTCATTTTGAGAGTATTCAGGGATTATTACCGAGCCAAACTCTGTCTGCGCCCCGCTCAAAACTCTTGATAACGAGCCGTCAAATCCGACCTGCGGAAGCTGGTTAGCACCGATTAATCTGACATTTTCTTCCGACTGTTTAGTTTTAAGCGCCGCAATCTTCAAATCATGGTTATTTGTATACAAAGTCTGCAGGTGGCTGAGTAAAATTTCATCATGATAATTTTTCCACCAGTCGAGATTCAAATAGTCAAGTTTGTTTACGACCTCTTTTGCCTGAACCGGCAGTGATACTAATAAAATCAATACTATAAAAAATTTTTTAAATGTCATCTTTACACTTATCCTTCTTGTGTTATTATAATAACACAAAGGAAATTTATGAGACAAGAACTTTTATTAAAACATAAAATAGGGTTACGTTTGTCGCGAATAGGGCTTCTTTCAAAGGTTTTTGCAATTCAGGCCTGCGCAAAAGAAAACTTTGATATAAGTCCGGAACAGTTTACTGTATTAAAAACCCTCAGCGCTAATAACGGAATGTATATGCGGCAGCTTGCAAATATTACATTTAAAGACAGACCTAACATGACAAGAATTGTTTCAATTTTGGAATCAAAGGATTATTTATCTTCCGTTATTGAGTCAGAGGGCGGAAGACAGGTAAAAAAGCTTTATATCACTGATAAAGGGACGAAAATCTGCGATGAAATGCTTCCTACGATATTAAGTGTATGGGATACAATTGTTGAAGGCCTGAACGAAGATGAAGTTGATAAGTTTATAGAAATTTTAGATAAGTTAGAAGTAAATTTAAGAAATAATACGATTTTACAGAACTAGGTGAGGAAAAATGGCAAAAAGAAGACATCCTGATAATAATGATGAAGAATTTATAAAAAAAGCAAAGTCGCGTTTGAAAAAAAGACGCCCCGAATACAAGAAGAAACGTGTGGTTATTCCGACAATAACAGCTATTATACTTGTAATTCTGGGTATTTATGCAGCAATTCATGCTACATATTTTCAGTCAACAGATGATGCGTTTGTTGAAGGAAGATTAGTCTCTGTAGCGCCGAGAGTTGCAGCGCCCGTGATAAGATTATTGGTTGATGATAACCAGGAAGTTAAGACGGGTGATTTGCTTGTGGAACTTGACCCGAAAGATTTTGAGGTTGCACTTGAGCAAGCAGAAGCAAAACTTGAGGAAGCTAAAGCAGGTTTAAAGATGACAGAGAAAAAAGTAGATGAAAGTTCTTCTAATGTTAACAAATCTTATGAAGATATAACATCGGCTTCTTCAAAATTAGATTTTGCAGAAAAAGATTTTGCAAGGTATCAGGAACTTTATAAGGACGGAATTGTTTCAAAGCAGGACTTTGAACGCAGCAAATCAGCTTTAGAAGTAGCTCAGGCAAACTTTAATGCAGCTCAGGAAGCTTCTATGGCCTCTCAGCATGCATTGGATTCAGGAAAGGCAAAGGCTGCTGCAGATGAGGCATTAATTAAAAGGCTGGAAGCCGAAGTCGAGCAAGCTAAATTAAATCTTCAATATACCAAAATTTATGCACCGCAAGACGGTAAAGTTGCTGCAAGAAGTGTTGAAAAAGGTAATTATGTGAATATTGGCCAGCCTTTGATGAACATTGTTCCGGAACAAGTCTGGGTTGTTGCGAATTTTAAAGAAATCCAGCTTACGAATATGAAAGAAGGCCAGCCGGTTCGCGTTAAGGTGGATACTTATCCGCGGAAACGTTTTAAGGCGCATGTTGAGAGTATTCAGCGAGCAACAGGCGCTAAATCCAGCTTATTCCCGCCGGAAAATGCTGTCGGAAGCTATGTGAAAATTGTACAGAGAGTTCCGGTAAAAATTGTATTTGACGAAGATATCTCCGGCTACAATATTGTTCCGGGTATGTCAGTGGTACCAAAGGTTAAGATAAAATAATATGGCGGATGAAGTTATCGAGGAAAAGAAGATAAACCCTTATATCGTGGCAATTGCGGTACTCCTGCCTTCATTTCTTGCGCTTGCGGCATCATCAGGCACCAATGTAAGCCAGCCGCATATTGCCGGATTTTACGGCGCTACGCAGTATGAGGCCAATACTGTAATTACCTGCTACATTATATCAGGCGGTTTAATGCTTCCTGTTACGGGATATCTTGTACGCACAATCGGCAAAAAGCTTTTGTTTATGTATAGCATTTTGGTTTTTGCAATAGGATGTCTGCTGTGCATTCTTGCCCCGAACCTGCTTGCTTTGATTCTTGCAAGACTTGTTCAAGGTATCGGAAGCGGCTGTATTCTTCCTCTTTGTCAGGCAATTCTGCTTGAGGTTTTTCCGCCGGAACAAAGAGGTGTTGCAATGAGCTTGTTCGGAGTGGCTGCGATGTTTTCGCCTCTTGCCGGCCCGTTTATGGGCGGTTATTTAACCGATAATTACTCATGGCAGTGGATTTTTATTATTAATATCCCGCTTTGTATTCTTTCGTTGATTCTGGTTAAATTTCTGATAAAAGACGATAAGCCGGAAAAGCTTAAATATAATAAAAAATTCGATTATATAGGCTATATTGCTGTAGTAATCGCAATGGCGTGTATGCAGATTGTCCTCGATAAAGGGCAGCAGCATAACTGGTTTGATGAACCCTGGATTTGCTGGCTCACGGGAATTTGTATATTCTCATTTGTTTTCTTCTATGTGTGGGAACTTGAATATAAGTATCCCGTAATCGATATTCGTGTATTCAAAGATAGAAATTTTCTTGTGGGAACAACAATAAGCTCTTTTATAAATTTGATGATATATTCAACCCTGCTTCTTGTGCCAATGTTTATTCAAAGCTTAATCGGCTATAGTCCCTCAATGTCAGGGCTTGCAATGTTTCCGAGAGCTGTAATTTGCTTTATAGGACTGCTTGTTGTCGGTGAAATTTCAAAACATGTAAATGCTAAAGTTCTTGCTATTACAGGTTTTCTTATTATGGCGGCTTCTGTTTTAATGCTTACCCAAATGAATCCGGCTTCATCTATGGAAAGTATAGTCTTGCCGAATATACTGCTCTGTATAGGTGTACCTACGGCATTTGTGCCTATTACAGCTCTGTCATTCCAGACACTTTCTCCATCTAAAACGGCTGATGCAGCAGCCTTGCACGCTTTGTTTAAAAATATTGTAACTGCTGTATCTACTTCGGTTTCTTCTACATTCATAGCTAGAGTTTCGCAGGTGTATCAAAACTATTATGTAGACAATCTCTCTCCTCATAATCCTATGTTTACTTTAAAGTTAAATATGCTTCACCAAAAATTTATGCACTATTATCCCTCTGTTGTTGCTGCTAGAAAAGCAAGCGGAACTCTTTACAAAGAACTACTTGCGCAGGCAAGACTGGGTGCATTTTTCGATATTTTTACAATACTCGCTGTTATTATGCTTATAGCCATTCCATTGACCCTGCTTCTGAAAAATAAAACTAAAAGAAAAACAGATGTTAAGTAATGTAAAATTTCTTTAAAATCATGCAATTTTTATATAAATAATGACTTTATATATATACAAGTATATATTCGATGATATTAAAGAAAGGATAAAACTATGAGTGCAGATGCAATAAGCAGTACAGGTGCAGCACCTATATGGGCAAAGGCAGAAGAGGACAGAAAAGATGTTCAGGTTCCTTCCCTTCATCAGGAACTTCAAAACGGAAGCGCCTGGGATTTTGCTAAAAAACATCCAGAAATTCTGAATAGTTCTGTTGGCTGTGCTGCTAATTGGTAATAGGACTGGAGGATTTATTAAAAGCGGAATTTTGATTAATCAAAATTCCGCTTTTTTGATAGAATGGAGTATGGAGGTTTTATGGAAGAGTTTAAAAAAATGATTGAGGGAAAAGAGTATTTCCCCATGACGGATTATTTAATCGGTTTGAGAGATAAGGCAAGAGAGACTGTTGCGGATTTTAATCAGGAAAAAGACGCTTCCAGACGCGAAGAGATAATTAAAAATTTATTCAAAAAAGCCGGTGAGGGGTGTTATATAACACCAAACTTTTTTTGCGATTACGGATGTAATATAGAGCTTGGCGATAGAGTATATTTTAATGCCAATTGCGTTGTTCTTGACTGTGCGCCCGTAACAATCGGCAGTGATACTTTTATAGGGCCTAACACACAGCTTTATACCCCGATTCATCCGCTGGATTACAAGACAAGAAATACTTTTTTAGAATGGGCTAAGCCAATAAAAATAGGTAAAAACTGCTGGCTCGGAGGGAGTGTAATCGTCCTCCCCGGTGTGACAATAGGCGATGGGTGTGTCATTGGCGCAGGCGCTGTTGTAACAAAAGACATACCTGATAACTCGCTTGCAGTCGGGAATCCGGCAAAAGTTATCAGAACGATTGAGCAATAAACAAAGACCGCCGAAGCGGTCTTTTGTTTTCCTCTATTTAATGTTTTGCCTCTAATCCTTTACTTTTTGTTTATAAACATGACCTTTTCTGTCTTTTTCAATATTTGGAGTATCAATTTCAAAGACATAAGCGTCATTCGGGGCTAAATTTACTCTTAGTTCATTAGCATCAGTCTGAAACTCGCTGGTTTCTCCGTATGCCGGCACCATATTTACGAGTTTCTGGTCTGCTTTTAATCCCGGAATTTCAATAATTCCTGTAACATTTCTGTTTGGATTTTTATTTGCAACAACAAGAAGAGTTTTTCCGTTATTGTGTCTTGCGTAAGTTATAATCTGGTCGTTTTTATCTTCCCGTTTATTTAATTCAATAAAACTGCTGTTTTTATCTGCCAAAACATCAAGGTTATTGCGTCTCATCTCAAGAGTTCCCTGCATAACCCTTCTTATATCGGGAGAATCACCGCCCGGTTTTCTTGAAAGATTAAACAAGGCCAGCCTGTATTGATGTTCATTCATGTCATATTTAGGAACCTGACGATGTTCTGCCGGATCTAATGTTGTTGTCCAGGTTTCAATATTATCCCGATTTCTGTATTTGTAATCATAATAATCTCCGGTCTGGAATCCGTCAATAAAGTACGGGTTGCACATTGGAATTGTAGCTTGCAGAACAGTTGTCATTTTGCAGAAATTTTCTCCGCCATGAATCATTGAAGAGCTGTCATCGTGTGTAAGGAATGAACCTATAACACTTTTTCCAGCCGGAAGTCTGTGAGACAAATCAAGATTCAACTTTATATAGTCATTAAATTCTGCGGCATTTTTCCAATCGTGGAAGATATGATACTGACCGTAGTACTCGTCAAATCCTGCTCTAAGCAAGTCCTCCGGCCTGTCATAAGGCATATTAATCATCGGAGAAGCGCATTCATAAGTGTAGCTTTCAGCAAGCCAGCCAAATTCAGGATCTCTTTGATGTGAATAATTAATCAGGATATCCCAAAATTCTGTTGGTTTCGCTCTCGCAACGTCCGCACGGATTCCGTCTATTCCCAAATCAATGCAGGCATCAACAAATTGTTTGTGCATCTCTAAGAGTTTAGGATTAAGAGTTCTGTTTGATTCATCTTCCCAGGGTTCGAACATTCTGATATCTGTCCAGCCCTGCGGGGTTTTTTCTTCACCGTTTCTGCCGTAAGCCATTAATTCAGGTTCTGCTTCAAACATATCTACAGAAGCGCAGCTCGGTAAATCAAGCATTACTTTTATATTTCTTTTGTGGCATTCATCTATAAATGCTTTGAATTGTTCACTCGGACTGCGGGGATCATCTTTTTCCACAATCATCGGATCTATTGCAAGATGTCCGTCCTCTGTAACATATTTCTCCGGAGAATAAATAGAACCGGCTGTGCCCTGGGCATTTTTCTTACCTGTCGGATGTATAGGAAGTATGTGAATTGTATTAATTCCGTCTTCTTTTAATTCGTCCAGTCTTGATATTGCACTCAATAATGTTCCGTTCTTTTCGCCTGTCTTTAGCGTAACAATATCATCACCGTTTAAATCCTGAGCGGTAAATGTTCTCGGAACTATTGCAAGCATAACTGATTCATTGTTCCGAATCATTGTTCTTAAATTATTTTTATAAGGTTTATTCTCGGCTTTATTTAGCTCAATTTTCTGAACTTTTGGCGTATTAATAAGTGCCATGTTCTGCAAATATTTATCGATAGAATCACTGTTGTAATTCTGTATGTTTTCATTCTTTTCTTTTGATACGGGATAATTTCCCGCTCTGAAATTTACTGTTTGAATCTTACTTATTTGCATCATCGCTCACCTGCTTTTTTATATTGTGGGGATTTCTTATTTTTCCGAATCCTAACTGAGCAAGAATTGTTCCGCCGAGTACAACACCTCCGATTATTCCGGCAAGTCTGGCCCACTTATGGTTTGTATATCTTCTGTCAGAAGCTTGTTTTACAAAGTCTACCGGAGTTTGTGAAACAAGGTTGAACATTGACATTCTTGTTTTTGATTCTTTTGTATAGTTCTTTAATGCGGAAGTATCAAGAAGATGTTCCGGTTTTGTAAAATCTATATTATTGTTACCTATAATGTTTCTGAACCTGTTAATATACTGCTGGAATCTTGTCAGTATATTTCCGGCTTCTATACTGTCATAACGTTTCAGGGCATTTTTAGTAGATTCTGTAATTCTTCCTCTTCCTTTGGTACTTTGCGGATAGCTGCCTTCTTCTGCACCCCAGATTGTGTTCATAACATCTTTGTAGAAGTCCGGATTATTTATTGTATTAAGCTTCAATGTATGGTCGGAAGATGTTGCATTGAGCATTGCCTCTTTACCTTTTTGAAGAATTTCTTTATCATAAGCAGAAGTTGGTTCCGGTCTCTTGTATAAATCCATCGTGTGCAAAATTCTGTTGAATGAATTATTTGCACCCTGATATCTTTCTACAATTCTTGAAAGGGTATAATTTTTAGAAGAGCCGACGCCTTTAGCATTTTCTCTTGCAAACTCAAGTCTGCCTTTTTCTCCAAACTCTTCTGACCAATATTTGCTTTCTATATCTGCAAATTTATTTTCTTTGACTCCGTCAAGAATATCAAATAATTCCTGTCTTGAACTTACATAATTTGAAAGTGTTGAAACATCTTCTTTTACAAGATGGTTAATAGTATTTGAGAATTTGCCTTTGCCTGTTTCATCAAGAAGTTTAGCAGTGTTGTTGTAGTTATTTTCTATTGCATTCATTAAATCAACAATATGGGATTTATCTGCAGCTTTACCGTTAAGCTTGACTTCCATATCTGACATAATTTTACCGAGCTTAGAGACAACTTCTTCATATTTTGCAGGGTTGTTTGCAAGTTCCGTAAGCTTTTTGTCAAGAATTTCCTGCGTAGCTTTTTCGGATTCTCTCATTAGTTTCAAATCTTTATACTTGATACCTAGACCGTCAAGTAATGCTCTTTCAAACCTTGCACTGTATGAACGTGCAATAATCGTCTCCGGCGCGTGTTCAAATTTGAAGGATTTACATTTATCTAAAATCTTGTCATTTTCTTTGAATACGCTGATAATTTTTGCAAAATCAGTAATCTCTTTTATGTTAGCCTCAGATACGTAGCTTGACGGCGTTTTTTGTATTGTTTTAGAAATATTTTCAATAATTTTATTTTTATATCCGTTCAAAAATTCTTTAGAAAGCCCGTTTTCTTTGGAAATTTTAGTATCAAAAAGTTCTTTAAGCTCTGATTTGAATTTCAAGAGCTCTTCTTCTGTTAATTCTTTAGAATCAAACTTTTTAAGAATATTATTAATTTCATCCTGAGATGGTATGAAAACTTTTTCAAGGGAAGTCTTATTGCTATTCTGCAGACTGTTTCTTACTGTATTAATAATACTTTCTGCAGTGTTTTCGTCTGTTACAAATGATTTTACACCGCGTTTTTCCATCCCCAGAATTTTTGCCAAATCCTGTTTAACACCTTCCGAGGTATTTTCGTCAAGGTTCCGGGTAAACAAGCTTACAAGATTATCAAACTCTGCTTTGGGAAGTTCTTGATTTTTATAGTTAGACAGAATCCTTGAAACATTTTTGCTCAGTTTGGTATTTCCGATCTCTTCTGTCGTAATATTCATATTTTGGGTTCTTTGAAGTGCTTTAGATATTCTTGTATTATATCTGGAATTTCTGGCAGTTTCTATCCAGGGGCCGATAATTTTTTCTAAACCGCAGCAGATAAGAGCAGTAAATACCGGAACAACTCCGGCTGTCAGCATCCATAATGTATTATTCTGGATACCGATTTTTCTCATCTGCTCTTTTATAAGGTCGTGCCTGTTTTCTACACCTCTCGGTATACCGAGTCTGTCGCCGATTACATCTAAATCTTCTCCTGGATATTCGCCTCTGTATAAATCAAACGGAATATAGTTCGGGTCTTGTAATACAGATTTTTTACGCCCCTGATCATCAATATATTCCTTGCCTATATTAAAGCCCTGATATAATCTTGATGGAGTATTAATAGCAACTTTCGGGTAAAGTGACATTGTAGCAAGGAAAGCACCGAGACCTGCGTATTCCATAACTCTTGCCATAGGATTGCTTGTCCTTGCAGCAAGCATTGTAGCAATTCCGATACCGCCAAGCTTAAGACCTACATCATTTAGTCTTCCGCTCTGGTGGTCATTAGCGTTTCCGCTGAATCCGTCTTTTATAGCCTTGATGTCATAAGCAATGTCTTTTAAGAAATATTTTGGAACTGTTAATAAAGAATCGTGTACAAGGTGCCCTTCTCCCGGAAGAGGTTTTATATTGTCAGAGGTTTTAATAAGACCTTCTGCCTCACGGTAGGGTCTGTGTGTTCTATGAGACTTAGTAGTATCAGTATTGGGTTGTATCGGATTAATTGATGTCATACTAAATCACCGTACTTTCTTTATTATCATCTATGAGGTCTTTGTTTGCCAGTTTTCCCATGTGTCTAGCCTTATAAATAACATTTGCAGTACTTCCTATTGTAAGCAGAGCTGTTAAAATCATCCAGGCTTTGCCCGCATGTTTCATAAAGCCGGATGTGCCTTTTTCTCCTGTCCAGAGTGTTTTAAAAGATTTTACAAAAGATTTCCCAAATGTTTTTGAAATATCTACAAAATTAGTTCCGGCATTTTTCATTCTTGCACCCATTTTAGTAAAAAATCCTTCTCCAGGTTTTGCAATATGGCGCTTTCTGTTTGATATTGCATCAAATAAATCTATCCAGGCATCCTGTGCCGCGAGTCCGACGCCAAGGCCTGCCCAAGCATAAGTTGAAAGAGATTTTGCGGTTTTGGTCGTAGAAACAATACTTTGAATTATAGGAGTTGTTTCTGTGACAGAATCATTTAAATCATCTCCCAGACCTATTTTTTTTGCTATTTTATCGTAGTATTTTACGCCGTAATCCGGATCCTTTTGGAGTAAATCTTTTCTAAAGAACTCTCTGCTGTCATAAACTTTTCTCTGCTGTCTTAAAGGATAGATATTAGCGTCTTTACCCGGCTGCGTAGGAAGCGGATAACTTACATTTGTATAAGGAAGTTCTATATCAACTCCGGTTCCCCAGTAAACGGGACGGGTTACTAAATCGGCTGATAATGTTTTGAATAAACCATATAAAATAACGCCAAGCGCCATTTTCTTCCCATTAACAGCAAGTTTTTGGGATTTTAAATTAAGATGTTTGGTTACCAGATTAAACATTGCCATAAACATTGCACTGCCTGCAAGATACGGAATTATTCCCATCGATAAAAATTCGTAAAAATCAGAGTTTACATCTCCTCTCAGGCCTTTTATCGGATACTCCGTAAACGCACTCTGGGTTTTGTCTATCTTTTGTGCTATACGCGTCCTTAAAGTATTAGGCAATATTTTTGACTCGTTATCATTCTCTTTTTTAGCTTCTGATTTCGCGCCAAAATTAGTATTATCTGTTAATCTTACTGCTTTAATCATACGAACCCCATCTGGTACCTATATATTAAAAGTCTGGAAAATATAAATTTTTGCTAGTATTTAAGCATGAATTTTACATTTTTTTACAAAAATAAAAAAATACTCCACACACAATTTAATTTACCAAAAACAAAAATAAAAAACAAGAAAAAAGGACTAATTAGTCCTTTTTTACTAGTTACGTTCGCCTAACTCTTTGTCCATAAGGAATAGAGAAGCATGGTTATCGCCAAAAAGTTCCAGACGTTTTATTATATCCTTTACATTCTGCTCTTCTTCAATCTGTTCATTTATAAACCAGTCAATAAATGAAAGAGTTGTTCTGTCACACTCTTCTTCCGCAGCTTTTGCTATCTGCATAACGGATGCGGTTATACTTTTTTCATGTTCATAAATATGGTTAAAAATTGACAGTATACCATTAAACTCGAATTCAGGAGTTTTAATCTGTTTTAAAGTTACAAAACTGTTTCTTTCAATCAGATAATCAAAGAGTTTAAGTCCATGCTCGACTTCTTCTTTGGCCTGCATTTTAGTCCAGTGTGCAAAGCCAAATAATCCAAGTTCTCTAAGATGTGCAGACATTGATAAATACAAATAGCCTGAATAAAACTCTTTATTTATTTGTTCATTAATAATATTATTAATAGCACTACTAATCATGTTTATCCTCCCCCCACAGACCATGAATATTGCAATTTTCTATGGCGTCAATATCGTCATCAAGACCTGTAATATTAAATTCTGCGGTGTCATTCGGCTTAAGGTATTTTAAGTGAAGTTCTGATTTGTCTTTTTTGTATACTTCAATAAATTGAATATAATGTTCCATTGTCATTGGATGATTTTTAACTTCAACCCATTTTTCGTTTTCTCTAAAAACAATCTTAGGGGCGTGCTTTTCGCCCATCTCGCTTGTATCATGCTGAATATCGAGCAATTTCATCGGCTGACCGCAGCAGACAAGTTCCCCGGTTCCGGATAATATGACTTGAACAAGGTTACCGCATACTTCACATTTGTATAGTTGTAATTTCTCTGTTGACATAACATATCCTTTCTTATACTCATCCATTTTAACTTTTTATATCTTATGCGCATTGCCGAGCTTGGCTATTTGTGATATTATCTGGTGTATGGATAATTTTTTTAGTAAGTCTGCAGAAGAAATAAAACCTTTAAAAGAACAGTTTGATGATTTAAAGAATAATTATGAACGCATTTTTATTGAAGCGGCTGAAAGCATAAGAGCAGAGGTCAATAAATTTAAACCGGAAAATCCCTGTGCTAAATGTCCGGTTAAAGACTGCAAAATAGAGAAAAAAGATGTCTTTACTCCATATCCTCCAAATTGTGAATACAGAGACTGGCAGATTAAAATATTAAGCTTTCTTGCAGGAGATTACAGGCAGAAACTAAAAACTATTCATAAAAATATTCTGGACAAAAAATCAAATTATACCTGCAATAATTGCGCCTCCTGCTGCAAGCTTGCAACAAGCGAGTTTTCTTACGCTCAGCTTAAACAGAGAGCTATGAGAGGGGATAAATTTTCTAAAGATTTTGTCTCAGTATTTGTTCCATACGAAACGGATGAGGACGCTAAAAAAGCTAATCCTGAATTTTTTGAACTCCTGAACAATACTATGGGGGATGAAAAGGTTTATTATTACTATTGCCCGAAGTTAAAAGGAAATTTATGCTCTGATTACGAAAACAGACCCGATATATGCAAAAATTTCCCGCATAATCCGCTCAAGCTGCTTCCGGCTTCCTGTGCATTTAATGCGTGGAAAGATGAAGTTGCCCATCAGGCACTTTTGTTAAAGGCAAAAGTTGATATCATTGAATTTTATAAGGATAAATTACAATGATACTTGCAGGACTAACGTTAGAAGAACTTGAAAATTTAATGTCTGAGCTTGGTGCAACCAGGTTCAGAGCAAAGCAGATTCATAACTGGATTTATGCAAAATCGGTTTCTTCAATAGATGAAATGACAAATCTTTCCAAGGATTTTAGGGAACAGTTAAAAAGTATAGCCGCTGTTACTGATACAAAGATAAAAGTAAAACAGGTAAGCAAAGACGGCACTATAAAGTATCTCGTTGAATATCCTGACGGTGAATGTGTAGAGACTGTGCTTATGAGGTTTGACAACCGTGCAAACCTTACAGCATGTGTAAGCTCGCAGGTTGGATGCGCTGTAAATTGTTCATTTTGTGCAACAGGCAAGGGCGGATTTAGAAGAAATCTTAATTACAAAGAAATTATAGAACAAGTCTTAACTATTCAAAGAGACACCGGGCTTAAAGTTACAAATATAGTATTTATGGGGCAGGGCGAACCTTTATTAAACCTTGATAATGTTCTTAAAGCTCTGGAGATTTTTAATAATGATTTCCAAATTGGCGCAAGAAGAATAACAATTTCTACAAGCGGAATTATACCGGGTATAAACAGGCTCGCGGAGATGGATTTGCAGTCTACTCTTGCAATATCTCTGCACGCACCAGGGCATGATTTGAGGAAACAGATTATGCCTATAGAAAATAAATATCCGCTAAATGATTTGAAAAAAGCACTTTTGGATTACATTAACAAAACAGGAAGAAGAATAACAATTGAATATATTTTAATTCACGGGTTCAATGATACACCGCAGGTTGCAAAAGAGCTTGCATATTTTTTAAAGGATATAAAGTGTAATATAAATTTGATTCCTTATAACTCCGTAGTTGAAAATGATTTTAAAAAGCCAGCAAACTCTGATATTATGAAATTCAAGTATTTACTTGAACATTCCGGCAAGAAAGTTACGGTCAGATTAGAGCGCGGGGCTGATATAGATGCTGCCTGCGGACAACTTAGAGGCAGGGGTAAATAAAAGGGGTAAAGGGGTAAAGGGGTAAATAAAAAAGGGGTAAAGTGAAGGACTAAATATGAGGGGAATAAATTGAAGGCTAAATGCTCAGAGTTAAGAAAGGGCAGATATGAATAATCTTTTTGAAAAAAATATCAACGCGCTTGCGGCTAAAGATAGTGAACTTGCTCAAAGACTACGGGATTACATTGTGACGGATGTCCCGCAGCTTGTGAAAGAGAACGGTTTTTATAATTTTATATATAAGGGCAAATATCTTCATCATAAAGAAAATCCGCTTGGAGAAGCTAAAGAAATATTTGCACGTACAGAAAATACTCCTGTTTCGATACATATAATTTACGGAATGGGGTTAGGCTACCTTTTTCAGACAGTATCTGTAGGCTCTGCGGGTACGGTTATTCTATATGAACCGGATTTGAATATTCTAAAAATTGCGTTTAGTCTTGTTGATTTTTCTTGTGATATTCAGAAGGAAAATGTTTTTATTGCCTCTGATATAGATAAAGCCGGAGAATATATCTATAAAAAATCCAATACAAAAAATTCTCCATACCTTCTTATTACAAATTCATACCGTGAACTCTGCGGTGCAGGATTCGGGGAATTTGTAGAAAAACTGCACAGAATGATAGGTTCGTATATTTTGGATTTAAAATATACAAAACAGAAATTCTATCCGCTTCTTCTGTATTTAGCGGAAAATCTGCCCGAACTTGTACAAGAACCGCCATTGGAATCAATTAAAGATATTTATAAAGGAAGAACTGCCGTTGTGGTGTCTGCAGGACCGACTTTGGACAGGGATATTGAAATAATTAAGCAAAATCGGAATAAATTTGTTCTTTTTGTGGTGGGTACTGCAATGAAAACGCTTGCAAAGCATAATATTACTCCGGACTTTCTCTGTTTGATAGAATCTTATGATTCTTCAAAACAGATTGAGGGGCTGGATTTATCTGAAGTAAATCTTATTACAGAACCTTACTCTCATCCGGTCTTGAGGAAATTTAAATTTAAAAATATTTATTCCCATATATCTGCCAATATGCCTATAAACTTGTATTGGGCTGACATAATCGGAGAAAGTGCGGAAGAATATTGGTCAAAGGGGACAGTTTCATATACAGCAATAAATTCAGCAAGGATTTTAGGCTGCTCAAGAATTATTGTTGTAGGGCAGGATTTGGCATACTTAGAAGGGCAATGCTATAGTAAAGATTCTGCATATAAAGACCTTGTCTGCGCAAAGAATCCTCAAACCGGAAGATGGGAGATTACTGCAAAAGATTTTGAGGCCTTTGCTAAATCATTATCTAACTCGGATAATGAAGAAACACGCAAAAAAACTGCAACAAGGAGGCTTGCGAATCTCAACAAATCGCTTTATTA
>CALVBV010000002.1 GCA_944325815.1 Candidatus Gastranaerophilales bacterium | reverse complement strand
TGGCTTCATCACGGAACCTGCGTGCAGAAACAGTTCTCGGCCTTCTAGCCGGCTTGGTGAATGGGTGAGGCGTGAAGGGTGAAGAGTTCGTTAATGAAGTGATTAAGTGACTAGGTGACTAAGTGATTAAGAAATATATAACTACTGTTCAACTATTCAAGTAATGAGTGAAGCGTGAGGCGTGAAGAGTGAAGAGTGAAGAGTTCGTTTATAAAGTGATTAAGTGACTAGGTGACTAAGTGATTAAGAATTTATAACTACTTTTCAACTATTCAAGTAATGAGTGAAGCGTGAGGCGTGAAGGGTGAAGAGTTCGTTAATGAAGTGATTAAGTGATTAGGTGAGCAAGTGACCAAGAATTTATAACTACTGTTCAACAACTAAAAAGCCCCCTTCCCTAAATGAGCACTGCTGTCCAAAATAATTTTGTATAAAAATCTAGAAAAAGAGTGAAGCTATGTATTGTGGCTAAAGGAAATATGGAAGAGACTATAAACAAAAATGTCATCCCGAACTTTTTACGCCAAGCGGAATAGATTTTTATCAATCTTCCGAACTTCATTTGCCCCTTTCGGGATCTTACCAGAAAACAAGTATAACGCCAAGTTGGTAAGATGCTGAACCAAGTTCAGCATGACAAAATAATTTATCTTGGACAGCAGTGACCACAAGGGGAGAGGGGTTAGACTGGTGCAGTAGTAACTGCACCCTACTTTTACCTTGTAATAATACCAAAAGGCGGCTTGAGGAGTTTACGCTAAGCTTGTATTTGAATCGAAAAGCCGTCCCCTTATATTTTCCCCCTTTCCCCCTTTCCCCCTTTCCCCCTTTCCCCCTTCTCCGCCTTTCCCCCTTCTCCGCCTGTGCAATCAGAGATTGCTACGGCGGTATCGTAGAATTTCGTCCTCAGTTTGCCGCTTCATCGGCGCCAAATTCGGACTTCATTCCGGGCTACGCATAAACGCTAATCTTGTAATAATACCAAAAGGCGGCTTGAGGAGTTTACGCTAAGCTTGTTTTTAAACCTAAAAGCCGTCCACTTACATTTACCCCTTTATCCCTTTACCCCTTCTCCGCCTGTGCAATCAGAGATTGCTACGGCGGTATCGTAGAATTTCGTCCTCAGTTTGCCGCCTCATCGGCGCCAAATTCGGACTTCATTCCGGGCTACGCCTTTCCGCAGCAGTTTTTGAACTTTTTACCGCTTCCGCAAGGGCAGGGGTCATTTCTGCCTACTTTTTGTGTAACAACCGGGGCCTGCGGTTTTGGTGCTGATATGTAGTCAAAAATCTGTGAAAACGCGTTTGAACAGAACAATACTGTTGCGGAAGAATATATCTTGTCTTTTATGTATTCTGATTTATAAGTCTTAATCAGCTCATCAAATGTATAATTAGTACCCATAATCTCATTGATGACTTCCATAAAATTCGGATACTGAGTGGAAACTCGCTCAAGAATCGTGTTTGGAATAGATGAGTTTGTGAGAAAATATTCTACACAAGCTTTTGCATTTTCAACAGCGTTTTTATCTTCAAATATTTTGCAGAAAGTTTCGTAAAAAGGTATTGCATACAGACCGTTTTTCTCGTCAAAAATTACTGCAACATCATAAGTTTCGTTGTGCGAAGAAAATCCGCCCATTGAATTTTCCAAAAAGTTTGAATAATTATTATCAAGTTCTTTTACGTGGAAAAATTTATAATTTTGAATATCACACCCTTTGTCTGACAAATCTATCTCTTCACCCTCGTTAAATGCCCCGATTATATCATCTGCGTGTTTATTAGTGGTGAGAATTATGTCTTTATCAAAAGCCTTCGTAAATTTTTTATACATATCGGCAATTGTGGTTTTAATTTCTTCTTCTTTTTCCGGATTGTCAAGGTATAAAAGGCGCGGAGTCTGTACAAGCTTCATTACTGCGTAGCGGTAAGCTTCTTCTTTTTGGGAATGTGAAAGTACATTTGTAATTTCTATCACATAGTATTCTCCGTCAAGTTCAAATATTCTTGCAACTATATACTGTCCTGCATACACTCCTCTGAAATTTGTCATTTTAGTGAGAGAAAGCACTTTGTAAATTTTTTCATTAATCAAATTATAGAGTTCAAATCCGTTTTTCAGAATTTTTTTAATTTCAAAGACCGAAGATAGTGAATTTAGAAAACTTTCTGCAATTTTTTTATTTTTTGCCTCTTCTGCAAACATCTCAAGAATAGATTTATCATTAATCCGCCTTTCAAAGATGTACGGCAAGAATATTTTTTCCATTTGATTGAGCGGAATATTTCTTCCGCCTATTGTAGCCAGATATTCATCAAAATCCGCTTTTATTGTTTCGTTAGTTTGTGTAAAATCAAAAATTTCTTTAACAACTTCATTAATTTCATTAATTTTTTCTATAACAGTCATTGCTTTCTCCTCACATAATAAGGATAGCGTAAGCAAAGTAAATAAGCAATAATTCTATTGGGGAAAATGTTTACATTCAAGCTCTGGCATATTTATTGTGCCGAATTTGCTATAAGCTTTTGCCATGCATCCGCTGTTGCAGATTTTGTTATATTTGCATGCTTTGCAGGGCATGTTTTCCGTCAGTCTGGGCTGAAAAAAAAGATTCTTTTCTCTTCTCTGCCAAATCTCTGTAAGAGAATTTTCGTGGACATTTCCGAGCAGGGTGTTTTTACAGTCAGTGTGGAGGCACATAGATACATTGCCGTCAGAGAATACACACAATCTGTCATGAAGATTGCAGGAACGAGGAGGGTCTATGGTATATTTTCGGATAATTTTTTGGTATTTCTCCTCCTTCATAATTTCCTCAACTTCCGGTATATTCAATAATTCTACGGGCTGAAACAATGCAAGCTTAAGATATGTTGAAGATTTTTCTTTCAAGAGTTTTGATGCCAGAATCATAAGTTCCCGATCCGGCACAATGAGTTTTTTATGGCTTTCATTGTAGCAGACGGTTTTCCCTGCGGAAAAATCAGTAACACCGAGTTTCTCGGCGAGTTTATATGTTTCAATAACCTCATTTATATTAAGTTTATTTACCGTGCATACGGCAGTTACTCTTATACCTTTTGAGGTAAGCTTTTTAATATTTGCAGTTAGTTTTTCAAAATTATCAGTCCCGCGGATTGATTTAAAAGTCTTTTCCGTTGATCCGTCAAGGCTGATTTGCACAACGTCCGTATACGGATTAAACAGTTCTGACAGCGTTTCAATATCTTTATTCTGAATTAAAAGGGCGTTGGTCATTAGTTTAACAGCGACATTGTTATCTTTAAATTTTTTGACAATATTTAGCAAATCTTTTCTGAGGAAAATCTCGCCGCCGCTTAGTAAGACTTCGACAATACCCATATCGTTTATGAGTTCATCTGCAACCCTCATAGCTTCCTCTGCGGTTAAATCGTTTGAGGCGGTGTATTCTGTTTCATTATATAGGCAGTGTACACACCTTAGATTACAGGCAGAAGTTAAATTCCACCAGGCAAACATCGGGGTTGAGAATAAAAATTTATCCGGTGATTTTTCGGTTATATATTTTGTAAAAGGTTTAACGACATTCAAATCCAGTCTGTCTTCACCGGCTTCATTCAAATCATCCGGAGAGGTTAAGACCTTATCAAGATAGAATCTTATTGCTTCTTCATACTCTTTATCAATCAGCACAGACAAGAAACTCCTCCTTTAGAAGAAAGTTGAAAATTTCCGTAAATACTTCTTCAAATTCTGCTTTTGAAAAGCCGGGATTGTTAGATGCAATAATTCTGATGACTTCATCGGTGTTTATAGTTCCGTCAAGTGTGCTTATCACAGAGCCTGTCGGGTAATCACAATTCCAAAAGGATTTATTTTTTGCATTATAAAAGAAATACAAACCCAATTTGGGCTCGTATTTCTTTAATGTATACTTTGCAAGCTTGAGTTTCATTAGCAGACAAATCCGCCGTATGCACTAAAGCATTCACCATCAGGATTGTCGCCGTAAGCACATTTTCTTACAAAAGAATCTTTCTGAGGGTCGCTTACTGCCCTTTTGGGAAGTATATCAAACTTTACTTCACTAAGTTTTTTTGCTGCATCAGATACTTTGACGGCTGATTTGTCCATCATAGGCATAAATGCAGTTGTTTTACTCTGAATTTTTGGTACAAACATAATAAACTCCTTTTTCCTTTTTGATTTTACATGTTAAAGGAGGTGTGTCAATAATAGCAAATTTATTATTTTTGGGGGTTTATGTAAGGTATGAAAGTTCAATTCCTGCCGGTAAATTTTCAAAATGTGATTACCAGAGTTGTGAAAAGGTTTACCTTTTCTGTACCTGCAGATAGTTTTAGTCTGAGTAAAATAAATGTTTACCAAAAACTTGCTTCAGTATCCGGAGGATATTCAAAAGAGGATTTGAAAGCTGTTGATAAATTGGTTAAAAAATTGGAAGGCAAGGATTTGGATTTATTAAAACAGCGTTATATTGAAGAATGTTTTAAACTTGCGCAAAGCCGTGAAGAGTTCACTCCGTCTATACAAAAGAAGATAAAGAAAAATAATCTCGTTTTGTATGCGATAAATAAAATAAAGAATAAAGATAATCCAAATCTTGCACCTGCGCCTTACAGCAATTGGTTTGATACTGATTACGGTATTCAAAATCCTGTACTCAAAGGGAGTCTGTATGTTCATCCAAAAGATAAAATCTTGAATCTTACCGGTGAGTTCAATACCCGTGACTTGTTGAGTATAAAAAAAGAAGAGAAAAAATATAATAAATTTCAAATAGAAGATATTTTGTTAAAAAAAAGTGAAATCTTTGATAGGATGAATGCTTTCTTGCTTCGAAAAGATGCCGATTTTGCAGGAGGGTTTTCTGACAAAGAGTTTTGCAGGATGAAGAAACTTGCTGTTTCTTATGAGGCCTTGAATAATCTGCAAAAACAAAAAGGAGTTTTTACTAAAGACTTGGAAGCTCTTTGTTTTGCGCCTGTCGTTTCTGATAAAAAAGGAGATTATATAAACGGATTAGGGCTTATTATAGATAATGTTTCGGTCAATACGAAAGACGGCAGAGTGATTCCGGCAATAGTTGTCTTTTCTGATTTTGGTAAATCACATAATATTATGGTATATGATGTATTAAAGCTTAAGAATAAATCTTATAATTTTCCGCCAAGTTTTGATAAAGAAGAGCTTAATGAGTTGAACGCCGGTGCAAAACACAGGATTTTATCAGAAGCAGATGCCCTGATTTCAGGAATACAGTTTTCTGTTTTAAATACTAAAGAATCAAAAAATTGGATTGAAAAAAATAATATAATAAATGATTCGGCAGTAAATGAAATCGCTGTCAATTCAAAATACTACACGTATATAAACAGCTTTTTTAATAATAAGCCAGAAGTTTATAACAATGCCGGAAAAATTGCCGGCTATGAACTTATGAAACTTCTTGTAAAAAAAGATTGTGCGCCGGTGTTTGTAAAAGCGCTCGGATACAACGGAGTTAAAAAGCCGCCATATCTTATGTATCTAAGATACGGATTCAAACCTTTTTCGCACAACATGTATAATCTCCCAAAAGATTCTCACGAGGCAGTGTATATGTATCTGAAAGACTTTGGGGACTTAAAAAAACGTCTTTCGGTTTATGAAAATCTGTATCATCGTCCGAAAACCGGAGGCGGCTGAATATAAAGCGGTTTTAGTTTTCTCCAGTCAGTTTCCTGCTTTGATAAAGCGAGCTTTGCAAGGATTTCTCCTATCGGATAATTATCCTGCTGGTACGAAACGGCCTTATCCGTATATTGGCTGAATCTTTCGAGCAAGCTATTGTCAGTAATAAGCGTTCGGCCTTTAACTATTTGATCGACCTCTTCTAATTCTACTGTCCCCAGGATTTTGCCGTCATAGACGTATGCTTTATTTTTTCTTGCATCCAGCGTAACCATATCATCTCCGCCAAGAATTTTTGATAAAATTTCAAGCGAAGAAACTCCGACAGCCTTAATATCAAGCTGCTGAGCAAGAACCTTTGCAACGGTTACACAAGCACGGATTCCGGTAAAACTTCCCGGACCGATATCAGTTGCTATCATATCCAAATCCTTTGGAGTAAGCCCAGCTTCTTTTAAGATTTTAACTATAGTTGAAATCAGATATGCAGAATGGTAGTTTTCTCCATCAGATAAAATTACCTCGCTTTTTACAACTTTCTCATCGTCTGCGAGTGTTATATATGTTTTATCAAGACATGTGTCAAAAGCCAGTATATTCAATTTTTTAATCCTTCTATAATTTTTTTATTTTTCTCTCCGACAGACGAAAACTCATAATTTCGGCTGTCGTCATCATCGTAAGTTACATTAATTTCAATTCTTTCAAAAGGCAGTTCTCCTTGAGAAAATTCTGCCCATTCAACAAAAGTTATTTTTCTGCCTGTTGAATATTCCCGAAGCTCATCCGTAATTGTTTTAATTCCGGCATGCTCAAGTCTGTACAAATCAAAGTGGTAAACCGGAATAGATGCACTGTGGTATTCATTTAAGATAACAAAGCTCGGGCTTGTAACTTTTTCTTTAATCCCGAGAGCTTCTGCAACAAGTTTTACAAAGGCAGTTTTCCCTGCCCCTATTTCTCCGAAGAGGTTTACAAAACATCCTTCTTTTTCAACAAGTTTAGCGAATTTATACGCTAATGCTTTTGTATCATCTAAAGTTCTGCACTTTTGTTTATACATACTCTGTTCCTTCCGCTTTCTTTGGCTTCATATAAAGCCTTATCTGCTCTTTGGAATAACTCTTCGCCGTTTTCTTCAATTCTAAACTCAGCCAGTCCCATACTTATTGTGACATTTATAGTTTTATTGTCAACATTTATCGGAGAAGCTTCAACCGCTTTTCTCAAACACTCGCCTACAATTTGAGCTTCATCTATATGAGTGTACGGAAGAAGAACCGCAAACTCCTCTCCGCCGTATCTTGCAGGAATATCGGATTCTCTGAGAAGTTCTTTTATAATAGAAGCCGTTTTTCTTAGAACCTCGTCACCGCTTGCGTGGCCGTAGGTATCATTAACCTTTTTAAAGAAATCAATATCAATCATCATTGCGCAAAGCGGATTTCCCTGGCGTTTTGCTTCCGCAATCTCCTGGCTGAGACGGATTTCAAACTGACGTCTGTTGTTTAAGTTAGTCAGAGCGTCCAACGTTGCGTACTGCAAGACTTTTGAGTATGCATTCGCCCTGTTGATTGTAATTGAAGCCTGTCTTGTTAATTGTTCCAAATAGCTTACATCTCTTTTAGAGAGTTTATCCAGCGTACTTCTTGCGACAATGCAGCCTGTAATTTCGCCTTCTGATGTAAGAGGAAAAGCACCAATCTTATCGTTGTTTGTCAGGAGAGATTCCTTATCAGGAGTGATTTGTCTTAAAGTCTCAAAAACCCTCTCGTCATTGCAAGCCTTTGGCCATACAAGCTTAAATTCATCATCCTGTTTTAAGAAAACATATATCAAATGGTCAGAAATAAACCTGTCAAGCATTTCACCGATAATCGGAACAATGTAGCTCAATTCATACTGGGTTTCAATGATTTTTGCAATATTTTTCATTGAATCATGAAATTCTACATTGATTTTTGACTGCTCATTTAAGACAATATTCTGAAGTTTTAAAGAAATCTGCGCTGCCAAAATTTTCATAAGATGCAAAAATTCCATATCAACAGGAGTCTCGCTCTCAAATTTAATTTTAATTATCCCGAAAACCTTTTCGTTTTTTATAATAGGCATAAAAAGAGAAGTTATTTTAATACTGATATCGCCTACAATGTGGGGAAGTTTATAAGCTTTTGTATTGATAACAAAATCATTGCCCTCAATCTCTTCAAAAGCTGTGTAAGTTTCGGTATTTAAAGTTTCATCCACAACGTCCCAGTTTTTAGCGCAGTTGCGCAGAGTGTTTGAGGCTGAATCATAAACATAAATATCAATGGATTTTGAATTTGTATACTGTTCCAAAAGTCCTTTTAGGTTTTCGGAAAGTTCTGTTACATCAACCTCTCGTGTCAGCACATCAGAAATATTTGATAAAAATTTCAGTTGTTTATTTTCCATTAATATTCTTCATCCTCATTAAAATACTCAAATCCTGCACAGGTTTTGAAATTTTGTAATATTGCTTTGTCAAACTCTTCATCCGGTACAATCTTTCCGTTTACATAAGTATATCCGGTATTTCCTGCAGGTTCCTCCGTAAGTTTTTCTGTATAATATTCATCACTTGTAATAAATTTACGTGATACTTCATTAAGCAGATTAAATATATAAGTAGTTTGTAATTGGCTTGAATCCGGAGATTCCACAATCAGCAAAGCTGCTTTTTCGAGTTCTTTGGCAGAATCTCTGTATCGGTTAAGCGTTCTTAAAAGCACGGCAAGGTTATAATGTGCTTCAAACTTCATCGGTTCAAGCTGGATTGCTTTGCAGTAATCAAGTCCGGCTTCTCTGTATTCGCCCCTCAAATGATGCGCAATGGCCTTGTTGTAGTAAGCGTCATAATTTTTCTTAATTATCTTGATTGATTTTTGATACGCCTCTATTGCTTCTCCCAAATATTTGTAAGCCAGATATTTCCTCTCAAGCGGAAGATAAAGCGCTTTTTTTCTGAGAGCAACTCCCTTGTTGTAATAAGCAAAACTTCTGTTGCCTTTTACGCTCTTAACGTTGCTGTAAACAAAAGGAATCCATAATTTAAGAAGCCTTATCTGTGTTACTGTATCAAACTGCTCTATGGCTTCATCAAAAAAACCTAAATCTTCAGAATAAACTATCCCGAGATTCATTCTTGCCATAACAAATTTGGGGTTATGTTCAATTGCGTGTTCATAAGCGTCAACCGCTGAATAGTAGTCTTCATAGACTGCATATATGTTTCCGAGGTTAAACCAGGCTTCATAGTGTTCCGGATAGAGCCTCAAACCTTCTTTATAATAATCAAGGGTTTTGGCCATATTATCCTGAGAGTAAGCCTGATCGCCTTTATAGATATAATACATTCCCTTGACTTTCATAGCCTGCTTTTCAATCCAGCCCCAGAAAAAGAAGGCAAGTAATGCCAGAATGCAAACAAGTATAATGAGTGTAACCTTAGAAAATAATTTTCTTAAAAATCGTTTCATACCCTCAAATTATAACACACACTTTACTTCGGGTAAATATTCCCCGGATTATACAAAATCTTTTGTTTTTAAAGACAAAATTCTTACAACTTCATCTTTACTGGTTGTTGAGCCGAATATAATTGCAAACAGCGGATTAGATAACGGATTAATCCTTCTCACCTCCAAGACATTGGAATAGTTAGAAAGAAAACGTTTATAGTCAAAATTCTTAAGCTGTGATTTTTCTATACCGGCAGGAACTTCAGCCATCGAAAAATAGTAAACTTCTTTTCCTGCGTTTGCCAGAATGTTGTTCCAATCAGGTCTTGTCTGGTTAAAAAAGCATTCATAAACATTAATACCCCAGGCATATTTGCTTACATCCGTAGTACACCAGCCGGCAAAACGCATAGGATTAACCTCTATGGGGATTATTGCACCTTCTTTTGTCACGCGGATTTCAATATGCAGAGGGAAATTTTTTATGTTTTTCATTTCGCCTATTTCCCGCAGCAGAAGTGCAAATTTTGCCATATATTTTACCATAATGCCGGTTGACATCAGATAAATTCTGTCACTTACATCTTTTTCATCAAAAAACGGATGCTGGAAAATATTAAGTATAACGGGTTCTCCGTCTCTGTCATAATAAGCGTCAATTGCGAACTCTTCACCTTCTATCAATTGTTCTATAATAAATTGAGAAGAGTTTACAACATTTTCGGGATACATCTCCGTCGCTTTTTTCATTTCTTTTTCCAGCTTTGCAGTAACATCTTTCCACTCCTCCGGAGTTCTTACTGTGTGAACGCCGAAACTCAAAAAACCGACAGCCGGCTTTACTACTACCGGAAAATTTATATTCTCCAAATTTTTTAATTCTTCAAGCGTAGATGCCTGAAAATAAAAGTCCGGATAAAGCTCTTTTAAAAGTTCTCTAAAAGCTATTTTGTCTTTAAACAGTTTTATATAACCGCTCAAGTTTGAATCCGGCAGATTTTCCAGAACCCAGCTTATTGCATTTTCGGAATTTGAATAGATAAGCGGATATTCCTGGGTTAAATAATAATTCTTAGCAATTTCCGGCGGAATTAAATCAAAAGCCCCTTCTTCAATTTCGGCTTCCAAAATAGCATCATTTTTTAATACGGGCCAATCATTCTGAGCAATTGTATCAATCAAAAATTCTGACGCATAAGGTTTTTCAATAATTATCATTTACATCCAGCCTCTAGTAATCAGCCTTCCAGGAATTGTCTGCTATGGTGCCGGTGCAGGCAAGGCCAGCATCAAGAGAAGCACCTTCGGCAGAACATTCTGTTTTGAAACTCGGGTACAAATATTTATATGTATTTGAGCCGTAAGGAATCAATGCACCTGAATTATCAAGCACAAATTTGAACACATCTTTGGCGGCACGATTTTTTCCGGCATTGCCGTTTATATCAAAAATAATATCTGCAATAATACCTTTATAAGCACCTTTATCAGTAAATTCTGTAACAGTTGCAACAGGAGAAATACCCATAATAGATCCGTCTTTTAATACATAAGCACTTCCGGAATCGAAGCTTCCTCCGTCACTGCCGTTAGGTGCATAATATGTATACTTTTCCGTAGTCGGTGCCATGTACATATTTTGCATTAATTTTTCCATCGGAATGCTGTCAGAACTTGTCTCAATCAGTTTAGTAATTCCTTCTTCTTGCATAACAAGCCCCATTGCAGTTTCAAAAGTATTTACAAATTTAGACAATGAAGGCCCTATCTTTGCCTGACCTGAATTTTTTGTCAGAGCAGGCGCCGTTAAAGCTGCGACTACGCCTATTATACTCAAAGTTATTAATACTTCTGCAAGAGTGAATCCTAAACTTTTCTTCATATAAAATATCTCCTAAGCTCTTTTCTTACAATCAAATGATATCATATAATCAGCTTTAATACAAGAAAAAAGGGCTGACTTTTTAAGTCTGCCCTTTTTTATCTTTATCTTACATCTTATTATTTACCCATCGGATATGCTCTTACGACTGTTACCGAGCCGTCTACGTTTTTGCGGACCCCTTTGTCTATCTGGTCATCTTCCAAGTCGGCTGCATAAGCTACCGGAGTGTATACTTGAGCCAGATTTACCGACTGATCCTGATAACTGTCGAGAACCTTAACGTTTTCATTGCCATCCGGTAAATCAGGATTTGGTGTTGGTTCCGGAGTCGGTTCCGGTTCAGGTTCCGGAGTAGGCTCTATTTCTTTATCAGGACCTACAAGGTATGTTGTGTTTTCCGGTCTCGGGTCTCTTACGTTATATCCGTTTTCACCGTTTGTTAATTCATAAGTAATCTTATCTGTACCGTTGATTGTTACTTCTTTTGCATCTCTGATGTTTGTGTATTTCAAAGTGTAGTCTCTGCCGTCAAATGCAACTCTTAATTTATCTGTTTCGCCTCCGACATTGATTACATTTGCGTGAATTGTGTCACCAAGAATTGTTATATTTTTGCCGTAAGCTGTCAGGTAAAGCTCATTTGCATTTACGCCTGTTACATCCATATCACCGTAAGATGCGATATATGCTTTGCCTTCTGTCTCTATCTGGGAAACAATTCCGCCTGCGATATTTAAGTATGACGGGGCATCTGCCGGATAGAATGTATAATCTTCCATTGAGTTAATAAATTTAGAAGTATCGCTTATACCGCCGATGTATCCTTTGGATGAGAATTTATATTCATTAGCACTCAATACTGCTTTTCCGTCTGTTAAGATATTAAGATTTTCAGATTTTAAGCTGATTTTATCAGCGCTTGTATTTATTGTTACACCAATATGACCGTCATGTGCTATCGCATCAATAGCCCCGCCTACTGTAAGACTGCCTTCCAGAAGGACGCCTTCTTCGTAATTGTAGTTACCGATGTGAATGTTGTTGACAGAATCAATGTTCAAATTTCCGCCGACTTTAGTGTTGCCGATTACGTGTACAAAGTGTTTGTAACCCTGTGGATTTTCGGAAACCTTTGTTGTTTTGAGGTTCATATCTTTTCCGACCTGAACATTGCCGACTTCAAGGAAACCTCCGCCATTTTCCATTGATAAATTTCCGTCGACTTTGGTATTTCTCGCATACATCATAACTCCGTTGCCTTTAACATTGGCATCACCTTTGATATGTAAAGCTTTACCATCTGCGACATAGTTTAAAGCAACGCTGTCATCTGATTGAATATTTAAATTACCGTTGATTGTACCGCCGCCAACCGTTTTAACGATACCTTTATCTGCAATAATGTAAACATCTCCATCAATTTCAACAGCTTCAAGTCTTACTGCGTCTTGTACATCAACATTTCCTGCTGATAAATAATCCTGACCGTTAGCTGTTATTAATTTTAAACCGTTAGTTGTGTTGATTGTGCTTGCTACTACATTAACAGAAGGTGCCAAAATATTAAATTCGCCGCCAACACTGAAATTAGCATCCTGTATAGTTATAATGCCAACAGGATTTGTTGTTGCAACTTTGGAAACATCCATTCTTCCGTCAACAAATGTTGCTGTCATAGGTTGGGTTGTTAACATTACATCCCCTGCTGCGCTGAACTGCGTGCCGTCAAATAACATACCGTTCGGGTTAGAAATAATTAATTGTTTAATACCGTTGTTGGCATTTATCTGACCGCTGATTGTCGACATTCCGTGATTTACTGTATTTAAAATTGTTAATCCGTTTGCGCCGTTTACAGCATTAAAGTTTAATGATTCACCCCGGTTAACGTTTAATGAATCCCAGTTTACGTGAGCGCTGCCGTTAAAATTCAAATCAACATTACCTGTTCCAATCCCAGTTGCACCTTGAAACCCGCCGGTTGCATTATTGATTACCGCGCCGCCGTTTCCTGCGCCTAATCCGGTATCAATAGCTGCAAATGATGTTAACTGCATTGAAGCAAATACTGCTGTTAATGCTAATGCTGACAATTTTCTCTTCAAATTTTTCATATATTTATCCTCTTTTAATCGCCTTATATATATAAAAGTTTTTTATAAGAGAAAAATTGCTTTTTTGTAAAGCATTGTAACAAAAAGAGGGGAAGAAAATGTCGAAAAATTGAAAAATTTCTGCAAACTAAAAAAACTTCCGTTTTTCAGGCGGAAGTTTTTTAAACATTATTTAAAATAATTAGTTAACCATCGGGAAGGCTCTTACAACAGTTACGGAACCGTCAACATTCTTTCTGACCCCTCTGTCAATCTGGTCGTCGTCCAAATCTGCTGCATAAGCAACCGGGGTATATACTTGAGCCATGTTAACAGATTGGTTTTCATAGCTTCTTAGTACTTTAGCGTTTTCATTGCCATCCGGAATCGGTGTTGGATCAGGATCCGGGTTTGGATTTGGTTCATTTCCTCTTACAACAAGGTATGTTGTGTTTTCCGGTCTCGGGTCTCTTATGTTCCAGCCGTTTTTACCGTTTGCCATATCGTAAGTAATCTCTGTTGACTTATCAATTGTGATTTCTTTGGCATCACGGATATTTGTGTATTTGAGGGTATAGTCTCTGCTGTTTGCACCGGTTTCAACTGTTAAGTTATCAGTTTTGCCTGCAACTGTAATATTATTAGCATGAACTCCGTCGCCTAAGATTGTAATATCTTTATCTGAGCCGATGTAAATATTATTTGCGTTGGCGCCGGTTAAATTCATATTACCTTTGGAGTCAATATAAGCATTTGCGTTTGTTTCTATATTGGAAACAGTACCGCCTGCAATATTTGCATAAGTATGGCTTTGAGGATTATTTAAGAGTTTATATTCTTCCATTACATATCTTACCTGAGCATCGGAAGTAGAGTTTGCAGTTGTTCCGAGTCCTCCTATATAACCGTTAGCCTTAAACTGATAGTCATTAGCTGTCATCAAAGCTTTGCCGTCTGTTATAATATTTAATTGATTAGATGTCAGTTTAATAGTATCAGCGGTTGTATCAATAGTAACCGCAATTGTACCGTAATCTGCATAAGCATCGATTGCACCGCCTACAGTCAAGCTTCCGTCTGCGAGTTTAATTGCATCATAATCATATCCGCCGATATGAATGTTATTTAGAGAATCAATAATCAAGTCTCCGCCGATTACAGTATCGCCGATTACGTGAACAAAGTGTCTGTAAGAACCCTGGGAGAGGTCGGTAGTCTTAAGAATTGCGCCTCCGGTAACAGTCAAATCTCCGACATCAAGGAATCCGCCTCCGTTTGTCATAGCGAGGTTTCCTCCGATTTCTGCATTTCTAAGGAACAAATATTCGCCGTTTGCTGTTACATTTGTATCGCCTGTTACTACCAATTTTTTGCCATTATCGTTATAGTTTAATGCAACTCTGTCTTCAGAGTTAACAGTAAGATTACCTTTAATGTTTCCTCCGCTTACAGTATGGACTTTGCCCGGGCCTGCCTGAATGTATACATCACCGTCGATGTCAACAGCTTCCATTCTTACAACGGGTTTGTCTGTCGGGACTTTAGCGCCTAAAGCAAGATAATCCTGTCCGTTCGCTGTAACAAGTCTTACAGAATCTGCCTTGATTGTTGAGTTTGCAATATTAACAGATGGTGCTAAAACACTGTATTCTCCGCCAATAGTAAATGTTGCGCCGTTTTTTATATCTATGCCGATGAGATTTCCGTTGTTATCATAGATTTGTGTAAATTTTGCATTAGAAAGGTCGTTAACATTCATACCGGACATATCTTGTGTTGTAACCATCAAATCACCGGCAGTTGTAAACTGGCACCCGTCGAAGAGTACACCGTTCGGGTTTGAAATAATTAACTGCCCGATGCCGCTGTTAGCGCTTATTTGGCCGCTGATTGTTGACATGCCATGATTAACGGTATTTAAAATTGTAAGGTTGTTGGCGCCGTTTACGGCATTAAAATTTAAACTTTCACCTTTGTTCACATTTAATGTATCCCAGTTAACGTGGGCGTTTCCGTTAAAATTTAAATCTACATTGCCTGTGCCTGCCCCGTCTATACCTGCATAACCACCGGTAACATTGTTAATATTAGAGCCGCCGCCAAGGCCGGTTTCTATTACAGCAAAAGCAGACTGCATTGAAACAAATGCTATACTTAAAACGATTGCTGATATTTTTCTCTTAAGGTTTTTCATACACAACACCTTCACTTCCTAATTCCGTATATTTAATCATACTATTAAAAAAAATAAACAGGAAAAATTTTGCTGTTTTAAGGGCTAAAATCAGCAAAATTGTTACAAATTTTAATATCCTAAAATTAATCCCGCAATTATGATACTGCGGGATTGTTTTGAATTACTAACCAACGATTGACTTATATATGAGCTCAGAGGCTTTTACTATAAAATCTTTACCCTGCGGCGCATTGTGCGGACGATTTGCCAGAATTACAACGATATATTTTTTCCCGTTCTGTGCATAAACAATTCCTGCATCGCCAAGCATTGTGCCAATATCGCCCGTTTTGTGGACAAAAAGCGCGCCTTCTCCTAAACCTGCCGCTATCAGCCGGTTATTTTTTACGTGGCTTAAATAATCTATTATATATTCTCTTGAATTTATGTTTAAAAAGCCCGGATTATCAAGATTGTATAAAATCTTGGCAATATCCTGCGCGGTTGTTTTATTTGTTCCGCCTAAATCCGGAAGCCAAGTACGGACATAGGTTTTAGAGATTCCCCAGTCTCTGAGGCCGATATTTACATCATCCATCCCGCCTATTTTTGACATTATCATATTAGTCGAGGTATTGTCGGAATCCTGTATCATTGTCTTTGCAAGCTCATCAAGAGTATACTTTCTTCCGCTTTGGGCATATTGCAGGCTGCCTGAACCGCCGGATTTGTAATAATCCGTTAATATCATTTCATCATATATTGTTGTCTGGCCGGCTTCTATTGATTTGAATAATCTTACAAGTACCGGCAGTTTAATTATACTCGCTGCTGAATAGATTCTGTCAGCATTAATATCTACATATTTCCCGTTTTCATATTCCCATACATAAATAGAGGGCTTTATCATGGGATATTGTTTCATCAAGCTGTTCAATTGAAGTTTTAAGACTTTCATCTCTCCCGTATGGTACATTGTTGTAACTTCACTATGGGTTTTTTGCACCGTAGGAGTTAAAAGCAAACGGTTATTAAATAAATCATTGCTTAAATAATTTGTAACAGGATTTGCTATTGAATAAATATCTGCACCGGCTGTATTTGTCAGGTTTTTGTAGGCCATTCCTTGGGGAGTATTTAGTGAAACAGGAACTCTTTGAGGGAAAAAGACCTGTCTTATTAAATTATTAAAACTTGTCGGAAATACAAAATAAATAAATGCGCATAAAAATGCAATAGAAATAATCAGTCTGAAAAAGGCTAAAACAGGATTCGTTCTTTTTTTCTTAACAGGCTGCAGTTTTACACGCCTTCTTGGCGGAACAACGTGTAATCTCCTTTCCTCAACTCTCTGCGGCTGATATGCGTACAACCTAAAATCCCTCCCTCATTCTATTTTTATACTAACATCTTACTCTGCCTGATTAAATCCTTCAAATAGTTGAAATACTTTCTAAAGAAGTTAAATATAGCCTGTTTTTACTACTCCTGCCAGTTAATGTTTATAAAAAATAGAGGGGTACAATAAAAGAACAAAAAGGAGATTTTATATGAAAAAGATTTTTATAATACCTGCACTTCTTATTGCTTTGCCTTCTTTTGCAGCCTGTCCTATCGACGGAGGCGAAGCTGTTTGTTCTTTGCCCGGGTTTAGGGAACAATTGCCTCCTGTGTATCAGCAGGATACAAATATAAGTGAATTTGCAGAGACACCGGAAGTAAGGCTCAATCCGTTGAGAAGAGACGAAATTCCTACTGATACAAAAGGCGTAACGCCAGCCGGAAGCAGTTTTAACTACAATTCAACCTGTCAGTTTGGAGTTTGTATGCAAAACAGAAGCACACCGCTGTTTCAGCAGCCTAAGCAATAAGAAAAAAGCTCTCTATAAGAGAGCTTTTTTTATATTCTGTCAAATCCGGTGTATTTTCTTAAGACTTCCGGAATAATAATTGTTCCGTCTTCCTGCTGGAAGTTTTCTATAATTGCTGCAAAGGTTCTGCCGACAGCAAGTCCTGAGCCGTTTATTGTATGAACAAATCTTATTTGTCCGTCTTTTGTACGGTATCTCATATTTGCTCTTCTTGCCTGATAGTCGCCGTAGTTTGAGCAGCTTGAGATTTCTTTATATGTGTTGTATGAAGGCAGCCAAACTTCCAAGTCAAAACACTTATTAGCGCTAAAACCTATATCAGCAGTACATAATGCAACTCTTCTGTATGGAAGCCCCAGTCTTTCCAGGCAGACTTCTGCGTCTCTTGTTAATTTTTCGTGCTCGGCAGGGCTGGTTTCCGGAGTTGTTAATTTTACCATCTCAACTTTGTTGAACTGGTGAACTCTGATTAACCCTCTCGTGTCTTTTCCGGCAGAACCTGCTTCACGTCTAAAGCAGGGAGTATAGGCTGTCATATATTTAGGCAAATCATCTTCTGATAAAATTTCGCCGGAATAAATATTTGTTACGGGAACTTCTGCTGTCGGAATCAAATACAAATCCTCATCAACACATTTGTACATATCTTCCGCAAACTTAGGAAGCTGGCCTGTGCCAGTCATTGTCGCAGCGTTTGCCATAAAAGGAGGCAGAATTTCTTCATATCCGTGTTCTTCCGTATGAATATCAAGGAAGAATTGAATAATTGCACGTTCCAGTCTTGCGCCTTTGCCTCTGTATAATGTAAATCTTGATTGAGAAATCTTCACTCCGCGTTCGAAATCCACAATACCTTTCTCTTCACAAATCTCCCAGTGAGGCCTTGGGGTAAATGAAAATTCTGTAGGTTTCCCCCAAAATTTTACAGGAACATTATCATCTTCCGATTCTCCGATTGGAGTTGTTTCATCCGGAATATTCGGTGTTCTTAAAAGCATATCTCTTTGAATGTTATCTAAATCAACCTGTTTTTCTTCAAGAGCCTTAATTTCATCGCCGAGCTTGCGGACTTCTTCCTGAATAGCATCAGTATTTTCACCATTCTTTTTAAGCATACCGATTTTTTGAGATTCGGTTTTTCTTTTGGCTCTAAGCTCATCTGCCTGAGCCTGAACTTTTCTTCTATCGGCGTCAATTGCGATAATTGTATCAATTGATAATTCAGGATTTCTTCTTTTTAAAAGTTCGTTAATTTTTTCAGGATTCTCTCTAATAAGTTTTATATCTAACATTCTTCATACCTCTTTTCTGATACTATTTTTAACATAAAAAAGATTAAATGTATAGGTTTTGATAATCTCTGATTGTCAAAAAAATATCTGATAGTGTAAATTACCGCTAATTTCTAAACAAACCATCACCCATCCCGACCTTCCCTCATATAGGGAAGGAGATTCCTCCCTTGTGAGGGAGGTTAGGTGGGTGCCGGTCTCGGTTGAAAAGTAATGTGGTAGACTGAAGTCTACCCTACTGCTGCTTAATCACTTAGTCACATAGTTACTTAATCACCTCATAAACGCCCACTTCACTCTTCACGCCTCACGCTTCACCCGGTAGATGTAGGTTGGGTGAAACCCAACAATTAAAAACCAGTAGGTTTTGGTAATCTCTGATTACCGAAACATTATCTTTTGACAAAAAAATCTTAATTAATAAACATGCAATCGCCGTAGCTGTAGAAGCGGTATTTTTCTTTGATAGCTTCTGCATAAGCCTCAAATATAAAATCTTTTCCGGCAAGAGCGCTAACCAGCATTAAAAGGGTTGATTTCGGCAAATGGAAGTTTGTAATCAATTTGTCGACAACTTTAAACTCATAAGGGGGATAAATAAATAATTCCGAAGCGCCTTTACAAGCCTTAATTTCTCCAAACATTTTATACGCGCTCTCTAAAGTTCGGACTGTTGTAGTACCAACTGCCACAAGCTTTTTACCCTCAGATTTTGCACGGTTAATCAAATCTGCAGTCTTTTGAGTTATCTCAAAAGTCTCTGAATCCATGTGGTGTTCTAAAATATTATCACACTTAACCGGTCTGAAAGTCCCGATTCCGACATTTAAAGTTACATAGCCAATCTCGACACCTTTATCTGCAAGCTGTTTGAGAATTTCTTGCGTAAAATGCAATCCTGCAGTCGGCGCAGCAACTGAGCCTTCTTCTCTGGCATAAACGGTCTGATATCTTTCAAAATCGAGTTTTTTCAACTCCTCACTGCTCATCTTTCTTTCAATATAAGGAGGAAGCGGAATATTTCCAACCCTGTGCAGAATTTCAAAAATATCGCCTTCGTAATCCATTTTAACAAGCCATTTACCGTCATCCGGCAGCGGCATTTTAACTTCGCAGGACAATTCGTCGGATATTTTAATTACAGTCCCGACGCGAACTCTTTTTGAAGGCTTAATTAAAACCTCCCAAACTTTGCCGTCTCTTTCCTTTAACAAGAAAACTTCTATTTTCGCACCGGTATCTTTATAGCCGTAAAGTCTCGCCGGAATAACTTTTGTGTCGTTCAATATCAAAATATGATTTTCGTCCAGCATATCAACTATGTCGTAAAAATGTTTATGCAGAATCTGATGACTGTCTCTTTTCAAAACCATCATGCGGGAATCTTCACGCTTGTCGCTCGGACGCTGTGCGATCAATCCTTCCGGTAACTCATAATCAAATTCTGATAATAACATTTTTTCTCCTAAGACGATATTTGTATCATTCGGCAAAAAGAGATTTACTTTTCTTTTATCTGCTTTGCATTTGCTAAATCAATATCATCAACTTTTGCTTCTTTTTTTGCATCCTCAAGTTCAAGCTGTTTATTAATGATAACAGTCTGAATTACCTGGAATATATTGCTTGAAATCAAATAAAGCAAAACACCTGCAGGAATCGGAATAATTACAAAAGTGAATGTCAGCATAATCGGCATAAATGTGTTCATTGATTTTTGCATAGCCTGCTGTGCAGGATCCTGTTGAACATTTTTATTCATTGCCATCATTGCTTTTTGAGACAGAATCATTGTTACGGCAAATAATGCAATCAATATTAAAACATCAAAGTGGAAAGCTGTTTTCATTTCTTTTGTCGGAATTGAGCTTATTAAGATTCCGTCTTTTCTTACAAAAGTAAGCATTTCCGTCTCTTTTGTCTGAATATCCGTTATTGAAATATCTGCTTTTTCAATCTGATCAAGCTGGCTGAATTTTAGATTCAGGCTGTCCAGACTGATTTTGAAATCTGCCGGCTGTCCCGGGTTAAGCTCGCCTTGTACATCTACGGCTTTATTCGGTTTTTCTATTTTTACGTTATCAAGAGGCTCGTCAACACCTTTTAGGTAAACTTTAGCAGTTTTTCCCGTCATAAAGGTATCGTATTTTGAAACCCCCAAAGTACCGTTATTTGATACTCCGGCTGAAGTTTTCAGTGTTGCGTCAAGCCTGTTTATAAATAAAAATTGAGAATCACCTGCCATTTGAATAAATTGCGGACTCATCAATGTTGAATACAATAATATAAATATTGGCATTTGAATCAAAAGCGGAAAACATCCGGCCATCGGATTAAACTTGTGTTCTTTATAGAACTCCATCATTTTCTGCTGCATTACCTGCGGATTGCTTTTATATCGTTCCTGAATAGCCTTCATTTTGGGCTGCAGCATCTGCATCATTCTCATAGAGCGCTGCTGCGACAAGCCTAAAGGCCACATCAATGCTCTTACAATTATTGTCAGTAAAATAATTCCTATTCCATAGCTTCCTGCAAAAGAAAGCATTTTTAAAACGTCGATGGTTAGTGTAGTAAAATCCATAATCTCTTCCCTAAATTTTGTGATATTAGTCGTACCTTTTCAAGATACTGTAAATATAATACCAAGTCAAGAATGCAGAACTGTCCGGTAAAAAATAAGATTTGTAAGTCGGACATTAGTCCGACAATAACTGTCATGCTGAATCGCCGGCAAGGGATAAAAAAATAAGGTATATGTTTATGAATAGAGGCGCAGCATCTTACCAGCCGGAAATTAAACTTTTGAATTTGCAAGATTCTGAACAGCTTGAAAATCGAGGTGAAATTTTATTAACTCCTCTCATTCACTCCCTCCCCCGCCTAACCTGCTAAAATTTATGACTTTAAACTAATCCTCTTTATTGGATCCGCTGTTTAAAGTATTTAAGCGTCTTGCAGGATCTGTAATGTGGGTAATTCTCAGCCCGAAATTATCCTCTATTACAACAACTTCGCCGTATGCTATCAGCTTACCGTTTGCATAAAGTTCTACAGGCTCGCCGGCCGCTTTATTCAAAGTTACAATTGAACCTTTTGTCAGCTCTAAAACTTTTTTTATCGGAAGCTCTGTTTTACCAAGCTCTACCGTTAACTGTAGTTTTACATCCAAAAGAATGTTTAAATTCTGATTCTGCGGCCCCTGCACCTGGTCTAAATCTTCAAAAGACGCAAACTGTACCGGCTGTACAGTTACTGTTTCGCCCTTTGCGTGTTCATCATGAGGTGCGACATGTTCTTGAGGAATTTCCATCTCTTCAATATCAGCTTCGGTATTTTCGATTGAATTATCTTCTTCCGGAGTTAAATCTTCATCATCTATCATCTAAAACCTCTCTAAAAATAGTTTCTTAATAATTCGTGCATCTCATCATAGACATCTGTTATTTTAACACAAATTTTATCTTTCATTGTACCCGGACGTGCAAAAAATTTCTTTTCCCCGTTTACAAGTACGATTAAATCATCCTTAACCTTATTATCAAGTTTAATAATATCACCTTCTGTTAGCTGTAAAAAATCATCCAGAGTTATATTACAAGAGCCGAATTGAACGCGTAAATCTACGGTTGAAGAATTGATTTTGGAAATCATCTTCATCCGCTCATCATTTGAAGCGACTAAACCTTTTGTCTGGAAAATATGCTGGGTGCTTAAATGCCCGAGAACGGTTTCCAATACTGGATAAGGGAAACAAATACTGAATAAACCAAAATGTTTACCCTGAATTTGAACTTCAAATGTTAAAAGTGCAACGATTTCTCCGGCGGTTGCTACCTGAATTGACTGATAGTTATCATCCAGGCTTATAAATTTCCCTGTAACAGGAATAATCGCATTCCAGGAATCTTCAAGAGATTTAATAATTATATTAATAACTTTTTTGGCAAGAGCTTTTTCTATATCGGTAAGTTCTCTTGTCTGCGCCTCAATAGTTCCGCCTCCGCCGAGCATTCTGTTAACAATACAGGAAATAACTTCAAAGCTTATCCCCAAAAGGATTTGACCTGACAGAGGCTCAAATTCAAACACTCCGACGCTAATCGGAGAGGGCATTGAACGGACAAATTCTTCATAAGTCAATTGGTCAACAGAGACAATCTCAATTTCTACACGCATACGGAGATAACCGCTTAGTATCAAGGATATTGCTTTGGAAAACTCTCTGTGAATATCTCTTAATGCTCTCAGATTATCTTTAGAAAATTTGTCCGGACGCCGGAAGTTATACAGCTTGTAGCTCTTATGTTCCGAATCCGAAAAATCTTCGTCTAAATTATCCATTGGCGTTATTAAGTTGTTGCTTATATTTTCTGCCATTTTTACCCTATTGAATAATAAATTGTCCGAAACTTACTCTTAATACTTCTCTTTCGCCGCCCAAGATAGAATTTATATCGTTTGTAATCTGTTCTTTTGCAAGCTCTTTGCCGGCTGCGGTTGCGAGCTCTGTAGAAGTCTTGCTCGATAAGTTTGTGATAACGGCATCTCTGATTGCCGGCTTATACTGATTCATTTCATTTTGTATTGCTTCCATCGGGTCAACAGCAGGCGCAGCTGCACCGTGACCGCCATGGCCTCCGCTGCTTTTCGTCTCTTCTGTTTCAGCAGGGAAATCCGTATCTTTTTTGGAGACTTCTATTGCTACATTTACCTTCAAATATTTTTTCTGACTTTCATCGCAAAGATTCAGAATAAAGTCGCCTAAATCTACAATAATTCCCTTTTGAAGCTCGTCTTCCGAAGCATCTTCTTCGCCCAGCTCTTCTTGAGAAACAGATATATTATTTACTCTTTGAGTTACCAAATTATCTATAAGAACGTAATTTACACCTGTTGATACAATAAAAAGAATCGCCATCGCCGCAAGCACAATTCCTATAAATTTTGTTAAATCCTGCTGTTTACCATCAGAGGGTTTTTCGTTTTCAGCCATACTTTTCTCCACTTATACTACATTTAGTATTATATCAGCTCAATATTATTCTTTACTACCATTATTTGGAGTATTTGTCTGATTATAACACGACCCTATTATATTATAGCAGGATTATTTGATTTTACCAAAAATCTGTAAAAACTTTATTGCTTCTTATTCTTAGTGACTATATAATATAGTTATGGGGAAGTTTGATTTATTTAATAAATTTAACAGCGCGGTTATTGTTTTGAATGAAAATAATGAAACCGTTTTTATGAATAATGTGTTTAAGAGAATTTTTCCCGATTTTCAAAATATCAAAAAATTCTCGCACAAATTGAATTATAATGTATGTGCGCTTGTTAGCAATGACGTGAGTGTCCACTCTCCTATCCTGCAGGCAACCGCATCAAGAGAAGATTTTTCTGCACATGTTACATATCAGACTTCTAATAATGATTACTTTTATTATGATATGAATACAACTAAAAAAAGTAATTATACAATAATATTTTTTACAGATGTGACCGCAAAAATTGCACTTGAAAATTGTATGCAAAGAACCCAGAATTTTCAGAAAAAAATAGCGCTTCTTGAAGGTGAAAATAAAACGCTTTCAAAAGTTAAACTTCAGGCACAGTCTCAGGCAATGAAACTTCTTCTGCTTAATAATATTTCTAATATTATAAGAGAATCAATCGATACTTCCGTAATACTGATTTCGGCCTTAAAAGAATTATCGCAGATGTTTGGCGCTTTTCGGGCTTACTACGCTTCTTCTGATCATGAAAATCATTTTGTTATCACTGAATCTCTTGAAAAAAAAGATATTAATAAAACAGTTTCATTTGATAAAGACATAAATAAATATATTAATTCCGGTAAAGTTTCCTGCACAATGTGCATAAAAGAATACAAAGAGGCTAAACCGTTTAGAGAATCTGTGCAGAGAATTGTAATGCCGGTTTATCATCTTAATAAGTTATTAGGTATAATAGTACTTTCAACTAAGCAAAAGACAAAACTTGATGACACACTCGAAGTGCTGGAAGGTGTCTCATCACAGCTTGGCAATGCAATTATTCAAGCTAAACAATACCAAAAAAATGCAATAATGGTTAAAGATTTAACAAAAGCTCTGAACGAACTTAAAGAAACGCAGCTGCAGCTTATAAATTCCGAAAAAATGGCATCATTAGGCCAGCTCGTTGCAGGCGTTGCGCATGAAATTAATACTCCGGTTGCTTCAATAAAATCGAATAATGAAATTGCTGCTAAACTGCTTGGAAAAATTGAAGATTCTGATATTAAGGAAATTCTTACGGATGTTAATAATGTAGACAGAGAAGCTGTTGAGCGTATAAACCGTCTGGTTGTTTCACTGCGGAAATTTGTTCGGCTTGATGAGGCAGAATTGCAGGAAGCTGATATAAATAAAGAATTGGATTTAACTCTGGATTTAATCCGGCACGAACTTAAAAACAGAATAAATGTTGTAAAGAATTACGGCAAACTTCCGCCGATAAAGTGTTATCCGAACATGCTAAACCAGGTCTTTATGAATATCCTTGTAAACGCTGTCCACGCAATAAAAGGTGACGGCATAATTACTATTGACACAGCATTCAAAAAGAAGAATCTCATTGTGAAAATTAAAGATAACGGCTGCGGAATAAAAGAGCCGGAGAAAATATTTTTTGCGGGATACACTACAAAAGGTGCAGGGGTTGGAACCGGCTTAGGGCTTGCGATTTCTCAAAAAATTATTGAAAAGCATAAAGGAAAAATCGGAGTTAAGACGAAATTAAATAAAGGAAGCGAGTTTTGTATTACTATCCCTGGTGAGTAATAAATGTAAAGTTTCTTAAACCCGGATTTTCCTCAATATAACTTAATTACAGAAGTATTATAATTATAATTATAATTAAGTTTTGTAAAATTATCTGGAAGACTAGTCATAAATATGTAAAAATATGGTATATTAATACTACCGAGATTAAGTGTAAATTTTACCCTAATTATTTAGGGAATGTAACAAAAATTTAACAAATCGAAAGATAAAGGCAATTTTTTTAAATAACAAAACTTTATATTACTGTGTAGAAGTTAAAAGTATGTTTACATATCGGAGGTAACGTGTATGGCAATTACAGTAAACAGCAAGAAAAAACAGGTAAAAAAGACATTTCAGGAATTGATTAATGATCTTATGACATCAAGCTCTGAAAAAGTTAGATATAATGCTGCTCGTGTTTTAGGCGAGATGGGTGATTCCAAAGCTGTTGAACCATTAATTAATGTTCTTAAAAACGATAAAAACGGTTCTGTTCGTTTATATGCCGCTCGTGCATTAGGTGAATTGGGCGATTCTAAAGCAACAGAACACTTAATTGAATCTTTAAGAGAAGACCGTAACGTTGACGTAAGAGTTAGAGCTGCTCGTGCTCTCGGCAGATTGGGCGGTAAAATCGTTGTTGAACCGCTGGTCGAAGCTCTTAATGATGAAAACTCTCAGGTTTGTATTACCGCAACTGATGCTCTTATCGAAATTGGTGATGTTGCTACAGATGCTTTAATGAAGTCTCTGGATCACGAAAAAGTTAATGTAAGATGCGACGCAACAAGAGCATTAGGTGAAATCGGAAACAAAAAATGTGTTGATAAAATTATCAATATGCTTTATGACGAATGGGTTAACGTAAGAATTTATGCAGTAACTTCTTTAGGTAAATTGAATGATACAAAAGCTGTTCCTGCATTGATTGATGTTATGAAAAATCGCTCTGAAAACGATTTAGTAAGAGCCGGTGCTGCAGCAGCTTTGGGCGTTTTAAGAGACCAAAGAGCATTGCTTCCTTTAAGAGAATTGATTATGGAAGCAGAAGAGCTCGGAGAACTTGAAGATACAGCTTTGAAATCTTTCAAAAAGATTATGGCTGCAAATTGGCAGGCTATCCCGGGTGCTACTCAGCAGAAAAAACCTGTTCAAACATTTTAAGATGTAAGTAAATAAAAAAGGCGGACTTTTAAAAGTCCGCCTTTTTGTTATGCTCTTTTATATTCTAATTAATATCTTTAAAGTGTCTTTTGCTTTATTTGCTTCAAACGCTTCCACTGCGTCATCTATTGAGTATATTCCGCTGATAAACGGAGTAAAATCGATTCGGTTATTTTTAAGCAGCCTCAGTGCCGGCGCGAACTGACCGCAGCGAGAGCCTAAAACAGTAATCTCATCAATTACTATAGGGGCTAAGTTCAGTTCTTTTCCGGAAGCTACAGTACTTTTTAATACAAGAACTCCGCGCGGCTTAGTTAATGCCATTGATGTTTCAAATCCGGATGCTGTACCTGTGGCCTCTACTACAACATCGTATTTCTTTTCGGGAATAAAGTGCTCTAATAATTGGGTTTTTACTCCCTGAGCTTTTGCAATATCCAATTTATTTTGGTGCTTTCCTACAAGAAGAACATCAAAATTTTGTGCATTTAATGTTAAAGCTGTCGTAAGCCCGAGCTTTCCGTCTCCTAATACAACTACTTTTTGGGTTGGTTCAATATGAAGTTGTTCTGTGATTTCACATGCTGCAGCAAGTGGTTCTACAAAAACTGCCTGCTCGTCTGTAACATTATCAGGAACTTCAAACAAAACATTCGTTGGCATTGTCATATATTCAGCAAAACAGCCGTCTTTTCTCCAAATCCCGAGAGTGTGTCTGTTTGGGCAGTGGCGGTAATTCTTCTTTGCACACCATTCACACTCAGGGTCGTTGCAGCCGTAACTTATCTCTGCAACAACTCTTTTGCCGACAAGAGATTTATCCTCACCATTAACCTCTTCAACTACCCCCACAAATTCATGCCCCAAAACTCCGACATATCCCATATAACCTTTTGTTATCTCGTAATCAGTGTTACAAATCCCTGCAAGGGTTACTCTTATAAGGGCTTCGCCTTCCTTCGGAGTCGGCTTCGGGTAATTTTTATCAAGTTTTAATTCTTTATCAAACACAATAGCTTTCATCTCTCAATCCTCCTCTTTTTTAAAATACCATAAATACTGAACTCTAGGTTTAGATGTAAAAAACTCTTTACAATTCGGTGGTGAATTTTCAAAATGTTGTAGTATATTCTTGTACTCGATTTTGAAACAAGGGAAACCACGTAGGATAAATCTTTGAAGGGTATGAGGGGATACTATCCCTTATTGGTATTGAATTAGGAGGTTCTTATGCGTCATTGCTGCAGGTTTAAGCCTGATGATGTCTATTATTTGTATGATAATGATTTGTTTTCATCAAGAAAACTCTCAATAGGTTTTTGTCCGATTTGCTCAAAGCCTGTGGCTGAGCTTATACAATTCCGCTTTGACGGAGAAGTTTACAAAGAATCCGTCTCAGGAATCCGGGCAAATGATTTGATGCTTTCTTTAAGAAACCAGATTTGGTATTCTATGCGCGAAAATAATTGTTCAAAATTCAAATCCAAGCCTTATGGATGGGTTTACGGAATTAATAAACTGCAAAAGACTAAACATAAAGAATACATAAAACAGTACGCTTGTGACTTTTACGGCAACAAGGAACTGGTAAAAACTTCTTCTCTATAAATTTTCTGACCGGGGATTTTCGTTTCACCTTTCTCTCTCGCATTACTCCTCTCTGTAGTATGCTCTTATGCATTTCCCCTTATCTCCGGTCTTTTTTTTATTTTAAAAAGGACTTATTATGTCAGATGTAAAACAAAAAAAATCTAAAAAAGTTAATGAAAGGCATATTGCTTTTTATGATAAAACAATGGATATTCTGGAATATCTGCTAAACGGCTATTCCGGAGAAATACACTCTGCGGAGTTTGATTGTCTGGACATGCCGAAAAATGCTGTCTCCACTCTTGATTTTTTAATCTCTTCAATCGCAAAAGTCCAAAAAGGGCACAGGCTTGCGCTTGGGCTTGATAACGAACTTATAGAAAACATAGAACCCGAGATTAATATTATTGAAGGAGTAAATCAAGACAAAATCTAGTGGGGGGGGGTAAATGGATTGGGTTGGTGAGTGGCAGCTACAAGTTTGGCGCTCTCCGTGGGGGGAGTTGTATTTAAAATTTTCTATGTTTGTCGCTTAGCGTGGGATGATTATACTGTTTCAAATAAGTCTTTTAACTCAATATTGAAATAGTTTGAGATTAAGGTTAGTTTATCAATAGTGATATTAATTTTACATTTTTCTAATTTTGAAATATATGAATTGTCAAAACCCAGAGCTAGTGATAATTCCTCTCTGGAGAGATTGTGTTTAGCTCTTAGATGGATTAGATTCTTTGCTAAAATGGCTCTGTTTGCAATTATCTTATCTTGACTCATATTCCAATTATGTGGTATGCTGATGTTTATTTACAGGAATGACAGTCCAATGATGTATAAGAAAAAAATTTTAGTAGATTTAGATGGTGTCTTAAACCAATATGGGCAAACCGAGTTTGATGAAAATTTTATTCCTGATTTAAAAGATGGTGCAAGGGATTTTATTAAAAGGTTGGCTAATGACAATGAACTCTATTTATTTACTTCTCGTAATTTATTACTTGCTAGTAAGTGGCTTATAAAGAATGATTTGGATAAATATTTTAGGGATGTGACAAATAATAAAATTCCGTCTTTTCTTTGTATCGATGACAGAACAATTTGTTTTAAAGGGGATTATAATCAAGCATTAAAAGACATTTTAAATTTTAAGCCATATTGGAAATAACATCGGTTGTGTATTGTTTGGAGTATTTCATAGAGCGGATATTTATGATATGAAAAAAGAAGATGACGGTTCAATTTCTTTTGTAATTAGTGATCTTTTTGATTTTGATTATTGGTATGAGAATGAAAATGATGACCAAATAAATAAAGCAATAAAATATGTCAATAACAATGCGTATAGACAGCAGAAAGCAAGCAAGCTGGAACCGTATATTCTTTATGTTCCGGTAAAATTTACCCCAGAAGAAGTTAGGGAAATTTTATATAAATAACTTAATAAAAGAATATAAAACATTGAAGGGGAATAAGTAGATAAAAGTCAAATAAGCCTGAATCCCTAATTTGAATAAACTTATTAGTGTTAATAATATATAATTTGTTAATGAAAATAAATAAAGAATATTATAAATTTTATTATTTAATAAAAACTTCGATTTAATATAGATTTTTTCTTTGTATATGTTTTGTAAAATAAGAATAATTAGTTCAACAATAATCGCAAGAAAAAAAGAAAAGCATATAATTCCAAGATAAATTATTATAAATCCTAAAATCCAAAATACAAGATTTCCATTATTTTTTATGTAGCATGGTATCGCTTGTATTGCTGCAAAGCAATAGCTTATTAGGAAAAATAGTGATGGTGGTATCACAATAACATGCACAGCGTGGTATTGTTTAAGCTTCATCAGGAAATTGTAGAAAGATTTTAAGCGTTTGAGCATGTGTATATTTTATAATATATTTTCTTGTTTTGCAAGGAGAGATTGGTTTAGAAGAAAGCGAGCGGTATGATAAAAGTTTTTATACCCTCTGATTCGGGCTTTAAGTTTTTTGAGCCTGAATGCAGGGCGTTGTATCAAAATCTGCAGAACAAAATCTGCGATTCTAATACTTTTGATTTTATAAGGGATAATACATTTTTTTACTTATTCACTGATGATGATTTATTAATCGGGGCTATTTATTATTTTGTTGATAGTGGCGGAAAACTCTTTCTGAACGGATTTGCAAAAAGAAAAATGTTAAGCCGGAAGCTTGAATGCCTTAAGCTTTCAACAACCTGGTTTGATTGTAATATTTACGCTCTGGCTCAAAACCGGGCGTCAGCTTTGTGTCTTATAAAATGCGGGTTTAAGAGATGTCAGGATAATCTCTTTTGCCTGAATCGTAGTTAAAAATTTGGAGTAATCTCCGGAAAGGAATCTTTATGTCTTTTGAATACATTATTGAAAAAGATAATTCTCAAAAAAAACTTAGTGATGAAATGTCAGCAGGGCTTGTAAAGAAAATTGCGTCAAAATTTGCCGAGCTTAATTCTGAGCGTTCTTCTAATTTGGAAATGGCTTCTAATCTCGCAAATGAAATATTTTTTAAAAACGATTTTAAATCAATTTCCGACAAGACTAAAAAATGGAAATCAAAAATTAAGATGTGTAAAACATTTATGTTTTATCAGACCCTGAAGGCTTTTATCTGGAGAAATACTTACGCTAACGTAAATTCAATGTTTGATGTCTCCGGCGAAAACCATGATTCCAACAACGCTTCTAATAAGCAAAAGGCTATGCTGGTTGATATTCTTGAAAAAATGAATTTCCAGAAAACCTGCGACCAGATTATAGATAATGCGCTTTTATACGGGGAATTAATCTCGTTTACTGCGTGGAAAAAGAATTATGAGGAATACAGACGCCCGATTGAGTTTTTCAAAAACCTGTTTTCACAAGATGTAATCAAGCTTCCGCTTATACTTGATGCAATTTCCAAAGGTAAAAACTATTGGGTTGATACAAAGAAAATTTATGATAATCCTTATATTTACCCTGTGAATCCTGCAGATTTGGTTTTTGATCCTCTGCAGAAAGACAATTGGGATTCTTGTCCTAAAATTTACAGGACTTATAAGACTCCGTCTGAGATTATCACAAATAAGTTATATACAATAACAAAAGAGCAGGCAGAAGAGATTAATTCATTATGCAATAGTGAAAATAACAATAAAATACTTTCTTCTTCTCCTTTTTCTGAGGATGTAACAAAAGGCTCTACTGTTGAGGTTTTAGAACACTGGGGTGATTTGAAGCTTCCTGACGGAACCCTTTTGAAGAACTGGCATGCGGTTATTGTGGCGCGCAAGTATCTGGTGGCTTTTGGCAAAAACGAAAGGATTGTAAATCCGTTTTCATACGGCGCTTTTGTTACTGACCCTGATACAAAACGGGGCATAAGTCCTCTTTACTCGGTGCTTTCGCTTGCGCATTTGCAGGAAGATTTGATGAATAAGACTTGCGACTTGCAGGCACTTAATGAGAATCCGCCTCTTCTTGCGCCGGAAGGATTTTTTGATGAAGATGAGATTGATTTATATCCGGGAAAAATTATTGAATACGGAGATAATCTTTCTCCTGCAGCAGCTTTTCAGCAGCTTTCATTTAACCCGACCGTATTTTTGCAGGATATCAGCTTCCTTAATGACTTGATGGCGGAAGTGTCCGGAATCTTCCCGAATATGATAGGGGCTGTTGAGACATCTGCTTCTAAGACCGCAACAGAGATTAATACGAAAACACAGGGGCAGATGACAAGGCTTTCTATGATTGTGGATACGATTAATCAGGATTTGATTATTCCTAATGTGGAAAAGGTTGCAAAACTTTGTGCTGATTTCAAATCCGGAGTGGAGACGATTTTTGTTAACCACGAGAATAATCAGGAATTAATAGAGGTTGATGATTTTGTGCGTCAAGGGGATTACAAATATACATATTCCGATTCTTCGATGACTGCGCAAAAGTCGGAACAGGCGGATCTGGTTGTTCAGGCAGTCGAGCGGTTTGCGTCTTTGATTCCATTGAACTTGCAGGAAATATTTGTCTGGTATTTTGAGCAAAAAGGTGTAGATAACCCTGAAAGATTCTTAGGGGTAGACCAGGGGGTAAATTTAGGGGTAAAGCAAGGGGTAAATAATGGCGTAAATCTTGCTAATATTTTGGCTCAAGGTGGAAATGCAGCAGATGTCCAGAATTTTGTTCCGGAATTGAATGCAGGTGCCAATAATGCAGACCCCCCGCAGGCTGAACCGGAAATTAATGCCGCTGAACTTGAACAAGCTTTGCAGGAAATTATATCAAAATCAGAATTAAGTAACTAAACGAAAGGAAATTATTATGGAAGAGATTCAGGAACAAAATCAACAAGAAAACTACGAAGTTTCAGAGCCGGAGGCCGATAACTCTGAGACTGAACAATTTGAAAAAGAAGGACAATCTGAGGACCCTTCTAATCTTATTTTGGGAAAATTCAAATCCGTTGAAGATTTATCCAAAGCTTATCAGGAAATTGAAAAGCAAAGAGGTCTGCAGTCCGAAGAGTTGGGAATTTTGAGACAAAATGCGGTTAAACTGAAGGATATTACCGACATTTGGGACAAAGCAAAAAACGTTAAAGAAGCCTCTGACAGCATAAAAGAAGCTGTTAGTAAGTATGAAAAATATTTTATTGACCCTTCTTTTAAGCAGATGTACAAAGAAGCTTATCTTGCAATGGGTAAAAATCTTGATGTTGACAGGTTTGTAAATCTGCTTGAAGGTTATGTTGCATCAAGAATTTTTGCACACGAAAGGACAAGGGCGGCAGAAGCTGAAACAGTTAAAGCAACTGACTCAATGACGTTTTCTAAAAACGAAAAGTCTTCCCTTACTCCTCCCAAAAAACGGCTGGATGAGATGACACCCAAGGAAGTTGATGACCTTCTTGAAAGATTAATTTAGGAAAAAGAAAGGAAAATTTATGACAACTACAAAACAAATGATTGTAAATGCGTTTTCAAAAGCCTTCAACAAACATTTCTATAATGAACTTGTTGTCGGCAAACTTGCGCATTCTGAAATGAAAAAACATATTAACAAAGGCGATGAAGTAGATGTTACAATGCCCGGTCTGGTAACTCTATTTGATTATGACGGCGGCGACCTTCCGACTGCTGAATCTGCAACTGTTTCTACCTGCAAAGTTAGAATTGACAGAGGAAAAGCTTTCCATTTTGAACTTTCCGAGATGGAAGAAAAAATGATGAGAGGCTCTGCCGATAATCCGGAAGCTCAGGTAGAACTTGCAAAAGATTACACAAATGATGCAATCAAACAGTTTGCTGCTGCAGTTGACAGCGCTTATGCCAACTTGTACACAAGAGCCGGTCATTATTTGGATGACGAGGGCGAAGCAATCGCACTTACCGCCCAAACAGCAAAAGATATTCTTGCATACATGCAGGCAAAATTCCAAAGAGGAGACGGGAAAGGCCACACTAACTGGATTGACGGTTCTATGGTGTGCGTAATCCCTCCGGAATATCAATTCTTCTTAGGCAAGCTGGATGAGTTGAAATACACGGAAACCGGCAAATCTGAAATCGCCAAAGGATATATCGGAAACCTTTGCGGATGGGAGATTCTTGTATCAAACAATATTGCGCAGCCTGAAAGCGGTGTATTCTATCCTCTATTCGGGGTTAAGGATAAAACTCTTGCAGGCGGAATCTCTTCTGATTTGAATACAACATACTATACTCCTGAGAAGAATTTCAATACCTGCTACAAAGGTTACGGGTTATACGGCGTAGGCGCACCGAGAGCAGATTATCTCGGAACAGTAAAAGTTTCTGCAGCTCTTACTATCGGCGCATAAGATTTAATATAAGAAAGGAGATTTTAATATATGGCAAGAGATACTATTCAGGTTCAATATCCGACATTAGACCACACAGAATCGGTTGCAAATATTTGTATAGAAACAAAAGCTGTTACTCAGGCAAACGGAATTACGATTGAAGAAGCTTTTTCTAACAAGAATAATTCATTGTTTATTGTAATAGAAAACACCGGCACTGATTCACTTTTAACAGTAAAAGCCGGAGATGCTTATCCAAACTCAATGCTTGGAGATATAGTTATAGAACTGCCGGACGGAATTTCTGCAATCCAGCTTCAGGATTTATCAAGGTTTGAAAAATCTGACGGTTCAATTGATTTGGATTTTGCAACCGGATTTACCGGAAATATTTTTGCAATTGCAAAATGGGCCGGAGTTCGGGAAGTCGAATAATTTTGTTTTCGGGCAGGGATTTTTCTCTGCCCGCTTTTAAAGAAAGGAATTATTATGTACAAAATCAAATATCTTCCCACAGGATATGTATTTGTTCTGCCGGAAGAGGTTGCAAAAGAACTTAAAAACAAAAACCCTTTTGATTATCAAATTCTGGAAAAAGACGGTAAAAAAATAAAGGACAAAATCAAAGTTGAAGCCCCGAAAACAAAACCTAAATCAATATTATTACAAGTTCTTGACGAAGATGTTCCTAAAACAAAAAGGAGAAAAAAATGAAGAGCCTGCAAGATTTTTTAAATGATTTAGGGGCAAGAGAGTCCGGAGGGAATTATAAAGCTTTTAATAAATACGGTTACGCAGGGAAGTATCAAATGGGAGAGGCTGCGCTTACAGACAGCGGATATTACAAAAAAGCCTCTGCTAATTATAACAACGATTGGAGTGGAACTTTTACCGGAAAAGACGGAGTGTTTTCAATTAATGACTTTTTAAACAATCCGCAGGCGCAGGAAAACGCCCAGATAATATTCAAAAAACGCCAGTGGGGATATTTAAAAGCAATCGGGGCGGATAAGTATGTCGGGATGGTTATAAACGGAATTAATATTACACAGTCAGGTTTACTTGCCGGTGCTCACCTGAAAGGCCCCGGCTCTGTTATTAACTATTTAAAGTCAAATGGTAAAAATAACCCCAAAGACGCATTCGGGACATCCGTAGAGAGCTATATTAAAAAGTTTGCCGGATATGATGTAGGTGCTCTTTGCAAATAAGGAGAAAATTATGACAATAAATTTATTAGATTTATATAACATGGCTGCAACTCAGGAGTGGTCAATGTATGACAATGACGCGGCAAACGGGGAAGAGTTGGAATCAGCGCTTGTTCTTGCTTTGAATAAAGCAATAGCAGAAATATTGTATTCTTATCCGTTTAGTTTTAGAGAGCGGACGCATGTAATTCTTACTTTGCCGGATGTGAATACTTATGACCTGCCGCCGGGGTTGATTAACCGTGATAATATGGGGAATTATATGGTTAAGCTTAATTCAAAATTATTGAGCTTTGCCGATTCTCCGCAGGATTTGGATAACAAAATCGGGCTTCCGGACAGGTTCTATATTAAGAGCGATAAGATTGTTTTTTATCCGAAACCTGTTGAGAAGTCTCTTATTACAATTGATTATACAACACTTGCCATAGGCGAGGACGCAGATGGGAATGAAATTTTTGCTCTAAAAAATCCTGCAGATACGCTCGCTGTACCTGCGCATCTGGAAGAACTTATGAAAAATGCGGTAATAGCCAGAACAATGCTCAATTCTATAGCGTCAGAGGGGGATGAGAATTATTCTGCGTACAAAAAACAGTCGGAAACAGCATACAGACTATTAATAAAATACTCAAAGGGGGTGGGGCTCGATAAGGCAATTAAGTTCTAGAGAGGTATTATTTTAATTGCAGCATAATTATCAATACGTTGTATGGATTTTACCTCCCTTACGGGTATGTGCTATTCCGGTGAAGTGTGAGGCGTGAGGAGTGAAGGGTGCGTTTATGAATAAATGTAGGGTAGACTTTAGTCTACCTTTAGATTAACCGGTAGGTTTTGGTAATCTTTGATTACCGAAACATTATCTGATGTGGTAAATCGAAGAATTTTTATAGTCCAATTAATGTCTAAATTTATTGTAGGGCTGAAAGCCCAACCTGTAATCTTTTATTTATCAAAATCAAAAACTTGTGAAAGATTGACATTGAGAGCGCGTGAAATTTTAAAAAGTAATTTAACTGATAAATTGCTTTTTCCAGCTTCAAGTTTCCCAACATAGGTAGGGTGTATTCCCACTTTTTCAGCAAGAGCCTCCTGGGTTAGTCCTTCAGTAAGCCGTATTTCTTTTAGTCTTTTGCCGAGTTTTTCAAGAATTTTTATATTCATACTTGACAATATAGACTGGTATGCTTATTATGTGTATAGACTGACACGCTTATTACATGGGGTAAATTATTATGGATAAAGATATACAAGGCTGTTTTTCAGAACTTGAATTTCTTGTTTTTGATAATTTCAATTTAATGAGCATTTTAAAAGATTATTGTCAGTATAATATAGATAATAATGTTGCAAATATCGGAATAATTGCAAGCCTCGTAGATATAATATATGAAAAGCAGTATAAAATTACTCAAAGTTTAGATGTGTTATATGACGAGGTAGAAAACCGGTAGAAATGTAGGGTAGACTTTAGTCTACCTTTAGATTAGCCGGTAGGTTTTGGTAATCTCTGATTACCAAAACATTATTTGATGTGGTAAATCGAAGATTTACCACATCCTACTTTTCTTCTTTTCAACTTCTCCAAGACTTTTTCCACAGCATACACAAAAAAAGGCCCTCCAAGAGAGGGCTGAAACTTTGTAAGTAAGATGTAAGATAATATAAGAGAGTAGTTATTTTTTTGTTTTTATATACATTAAGCTTGTAGTCATCACCAATTAGTTTAATATATTTCCCCCCCCCCACTTCCGGAGGACATCGAACTTGTAGCTCTACCAACCACCTAAGTTCATTTACCCCCCCACTTCCGGAGGACGCCAGGCTTGTAGTCTTTACCAACCAGCCAAATACATTTACCCCCCACTTCCGGAGGACGCCAGGCTTGTAGTTTTTACCAACCAGCTAAATACATTTACCCCTAGGCGATGAAGTTGTTTCCGAATCTGTTAGCGCCGTAGAAGAAAGATTCTCTCATTACCTGCTGTAAGTTTCTTTTTCTTACAACACGGCTTCCGACTTTTGTGTTTTCAATGTCTTCAACTGATTTTTTGTAGCAAGAGGTAACTAAAGATGTGATGTATTTAGAAACAGCTGTTTCCTGTTCAACTTCTTCCGGAGTAACTGTTTCAACAGCTTCATAATCATTAAAGAAATTGTTTACTTTATTTAATTCTTCGTTTGAAACTGTTGTGAATAACATCTTTTGCTCTCCTTAATTATCTCTTATGTATATATAAAGTATTTAACTTTTAAAAAATTGCCTTTTTTGAGGCGAATTATTAAGAAATATTACAAAATTTTCTAAAAAAACGAAAAATTTTACATAACTTAACTTTTTTACGGAAAGGAAATTGATTTATGCAAAGAACATCTTTGATATGCAATAAGTTTTCCGGAATAAACAGAAGTGAGTCAGTATTTTCAAAATCAGTAATAACCGCATCTGACATACAGAATGTTGAATTGTTTTCAACAGAGATAAATTCAGGTGTCGGCATACGTACTGCAAAGGGAAATGTTGCTGTATGTTCTTCTATTCCGGAAGGTGAAAATGTTATTAATATATTCGAAAGTGTCCAGAAGGGCGAGACTTACTTTTTTGTGCACACGGAAAGCTCAAGTGAGGGGAAGATATATTTGTTTTCTCCCGGGGCAAAGACATTGACCTCAAAGGTCACGGGTTTGAGTGTGACCGGAAAATCCTGTGCAACGGATGTTGCACAGGGGTGGTCGGATTTGTGGGTGTTTTCAAACTCGGAAGAGCTTTTATCTATAGAAATCGGACATTATAATGAAGAGGCCGAGCTTGATGAAGTTGTGATGATGAGCCCTAAGGATGCTGATGAGCGGGAAGTTAAGGGGATGGGGCTTGTTGTCTTTGCAGGCCGGCTCTGGGTATTTAATGAAGAGGTCTTGTGGTATTCAGTGCAGGAAGATATTTATGACTTTTCGACTTCTGATGCGGAGATTTCAACTTCTGCCGGATACATAGAGTTTGTCAAGGATATAACTGCGATTTATCCGTATTTGGGTACTCTTGCTGTTTTTCATAAAAATTCTTCCAGCCTGATTGCGCTGGATGAGGATAACAAATCTTTTTATAAAACGCTTGATTCACCTGGCGGGTGCGCTTCTTATAATGCGCTTGTTTTTCACGGTACGGAACTGTATTTTTATGATGATACTAAAAAAGGGGTATTTTGTTTCAAGCAGGTTGTTAACGGAAACAAGACGCTTGGAGAAAATATTGCTCTTGATATTCAGGAGGAATTATTCAGCATTCCGTTTTCAAAGATTGATTCTCTCAGAACACTTTCCGTTGTAACAGCCGATAGAAACGAGGTTTGGTTTTTATTTCCGGACGACGATGAGAGTTATTCAACAATACTGATTTATGATTATATTCAGGAGACCTGGGTAAAGCGAAAATGCCAGAAAATTAATTGTTTTGCAGCAATTGGCGGAGTTTTGTATTCTGCAGGTAAAAAGATTTATGAGGAATATTCTTCTGACAGCTTTGACGGTCAATTTATTGAAGCGTATTACAAATGCACTCCGCTTAATTTAGGGTATGAAAACTCCGTTAAGATTCTTTCGTATCCGCCAAAAATTTCTCTGGATATGTATTATAACAACAGTTTTTATGTAGAATACACCAGAAATTATAATTCCCGGACCTCAAAAACACGATATATAAAAGCAAAATCTTTAAAAAATTCACTCTATTTTGATATTGGTCACTGGGATTCTTCATATTTTGCCCTAAAGGATATAAACGCAATAAAAAAACTCCCGTCGTCTTTTTTCAAAACTCTCCAGATAACATTTTTGACAAAAAATGAGGGGGATGATTTTTGCATAAAAAATATTGAATTTGGGAAAATTAAGACCAAAGCAATGTAGATAAAAAAGAAAGGAAATCAAAAATGGGAAAACAATCTCAAACAACAAGCAAAGTATACGGAAATACGACTACTTCAAACCCTTATGCTACTGCGACTACAAACAATTCCGGAACAACATCCGCGCTTAAGGAAGGGACTGCGCTTGATACGATTTATAACTACGTGAATAATAATATAAGTTCTCTTCTGGATGAGTATATGAATCCGAATATAAATTCTGCAACGAATCAGGCGAAGCTGAATGCTTACACATCCGCGCTGAATAGTGAAGCCTACAAAAGTTTGGAGAATAATATAATAAATCCGCTTTCAAACAGGAATATGATACGTTCATCTCAGGCAACGGATTTGTACAAAAACCTTTCTGACTCCACAACAGATTCATTATCATCTTATGTAAATGAGCTTATAGCAGCGTCTCAGGAAAATACTGCGGCAATGATGAATAATCTTTTGAGCGCTTATATGCAGGGGTATAATGTAATTTCCGATACACAGAATCAATCGCTTCAAACAAGTGCAGGCAACGCAACTACTACAACATCTTCTGGCTCTTCAGCATTAGGCAATATTTCAAGCGGAACATCTTCTGCAAACTCGCTACTTGATGTAATTACAAAGGCAATACAAATTTTTGCAAAGAAATAAGAGGTGCTATGAGTAAAGATTTTTTATACAGATATGCGCCTGTTGCAATTGTGTGCATATCAATAATTTTTCAATATAACCTCTTTGTTACGCCTGAAAGATTAGAGCAGACACATCGGGAAATTCTGGCGGAAGTTTCTCACGTATATATTACCAAGTCAGAGTTTGAAAATGTGAAAGACCAGCTTGCAGATATAAATAAAAAGATTGATAAAATATACGATACATTAATAAACGAAAGGAGTATAGATGGCTTTAACAGAAATTGAATACGGCTCTCTGGCCTCTTCCGAGGTAATGAATAATAATTTTGAATATCTGGATAATCGGATATCAGAGCTTTCGCAAAGCCAAATCTCAGGGCTTGCCAGTATAAATTCAAATATAGTAAGTATAAATACAGCATTATCCGGGCTTGGTGACAGTGTGGATGAATCAGTTGAAGAAATAAATACAACGCTCGGTGAAATAGGCTCAATGGTTGAAGAAAGCGGACTTTATGTAACAACTTATATAAATGGCGCTTCCTGGTGCAGAGAGTATTTTTCGGATAAAGACAAAACAACCCGTCTGTGGATGGTGCAGGGCGGTCATTCAAATTATGGCAGCTCTCAATATCAGACAAGAACGATTAATTTTGTAAAAGCATTTACAGCAATTTGTAATGTGACGGCAATTTTAGTCGGGGCAGGCGGCGGCGCTGATTCTAACCAGGGTGTGTCATCCTGGAGTACAGGCTCTTTTGTGTATATGCACAGAGCCTGGGGTTCCGGTGTAAGCTGGGTTGCTTTTGGAAAATAAAAGAAAGGATTAAAAATTATGTCATACAGATTAAACAAACCATACACAGACGCTCAAAGAGCTGATTTTATAGTTGAATATAACCATCAGGGCGGTTTAAGAATTGAAGAAACGGAAGATGCTTTGTTTGCACTTTTGGATAATGAAATTATGGGGGTAGATGAAAATGGTAAGAGTGTTCCGGTTGTTAATGAAAATTATGAAGAAGAAATTGCTGAAAGCCGTCAGGAGAATTTTGAGCAGAACTTTTTCAGTACATCTCTCGGATGGATTAGAAGAAAAGTGAACATGAAAGACGGCACTATAAAAGATTTTTTGTCAGACTTGCTTTTACAAATAAAAGTAGGAGTAGACACAGGACAGGATATAAAAATCATTACTTATGCAACCCCTGATTTTACTCAGGAAATTACAGATGAGTATATGATTTCATTACAGTCATATAAGAGTGCGACAACGGAATTTATTCAGGAATGCTTATCACAGCTTGTTAATGATTTTTATGGAGGTTAGCTATGGCAAAAAAAGTCATAACGGTTCACCAGACAGCAAATGAGCCTGTTATAAAAGTCTCAAAAGATTCTTCTGAATATTACTCATATTTATCAAAACAATGGGCTGTAAGCAATTATTTGGTTGAAAATGAGGACTATTCTGCAAAGTATTACGCGTTAAAAGCTAAAAGCGACGTAGAAACGGCCGTAAGCGAGGCTCTTGAAGAGGCGGAAGAACAGGCCGGTATCGCGGCAGCGCAGGCACAGATTGCAACCCAAAAGGCAGCAGAGCTTACTTCTGCAAACAAAGCAAATGCGGATTTATCAAACCTTACAGAGGCAGGAGAAACGGTTATTCTGAATTTGGCAGACTGTAGTGATGATATTACGAGAATAGATGCAGACCTTGCTTTGAAAGCAAATACTGATTTATCAAACTGTACAAGGCCTTATATTATTGAATCCTATATAAACGGAACCTCCTGGTACAGAGTTTGGTCAGACGGGTGGTGTGAGCAGGGAGGACAGACCGGAGGCGGAGTTGTAACATTTTTGAAGTCTTTTGCTGACAGTAATTATTTTGTCGGCAAACAATTAATTAATCTTTCCGGAAGCACAGCCTCAACAAATGTTTCCTGGATTACAAATCTTCTCAGCGTTGTCTCGCATTCTCCGACATACTGCAATATTATAAATCCCGGGTACGGTATTACTACCTTCCGGTGGTATGCCTGCGGTAATACAAATTAAGAAAGGTTGGTAAAAATGTCATTAAATATAGATGAAAACGGTACAATCACGCTTTATCAGGGAGACAGCGGAGAAATCTCTATCTCCGGGCTTGATGAAACAAAAAATTATGTTGTCTATTTTGCAATACAAGATAAAAGAAGAAATCTTGTCGGAGAGGAATTATATGTGTCTGCAAATAAAACCGGAAGTGTAAGTTTCTTTTTGACACCGGATTATACAGATTTATTAACTGTGCCGGCAGGCAAACCTTATGAAGTTTATACCTACGGAATCAAGGCCTGTGATACGGAATCTGAATCAGAAGATACTTTATTCGTCTCCGAAGGAAATTACGGAGATTTGAACAATATTATAGTCTATCCGCGCAAGGTTATCGGAGGTTAAGAATGAAAGAATGGTATTCAAATTCAGAAGCAGGAATTTTCTTTGATGATATCCCGCATGTTTGTGTAAGGTATTATATTCCATCGATGAGTTTGGATGAAAAAAAGTCAATAGAAAAATATCCTTTTATTAACAAAAAAACATTAAAAGTACGATTAGCGGATTATTCAAATAATAAAACCTATAATTTTGAAATTCCTAAAGGGTATTGTTATGACGGCGCAACGATTCCCCGTGTGTTCTGGCGTGTAATAGGCTCTAATACGGATAACAGGTTTTTGATACCTGCGCTTATTCACGATGTACTTTGTGAAAATCATTCTTATGTAGACAATGACAGACATTTTTCTACGGAAGTTTTCAATGCTTTGCTGGAAGCAGGCAGAGTTAATGCTTTTAAAAGATTTTTAATGAAGCATTCTGTAGACTTTTTTCAGCGTTTTTGTTCCTGGGGTGATGATGATGGTTAAATACAAATTATTGGATAAACAACGTGAATTTATTGAGATACCTCATTCCAACTCTCTTGATGTTGCAATATACCAGGGCGGATACGGAAGCGGCAAAACCTGGTGCGGGGCTCTTTTAGGGATACTTCTTGCAAGGAAGTATCCCGGCTCGCGCGGAATGGTCGGGGCTAAAGAATATGAGCTTGTCAGAAAAACGACTCTTGTAACTTATCTTGAGCACCTTGATAATCTCGGATATGTTGAAGATAAGGACTATGTTTATAATAAAGTTGATAAGATAATCCGATTCTCAAACGGGTCTGAAATTTTATTTACGGCATTGGATGATCCGGAAAAATTTAAATCTCTAAACTTACACTGGGCTGAAATTGAAGAAGCCTCACAGATTTCAGATTCGTCTTTCAAGCAGATTCTGGGGCGTTTGAGAAATACATACCGTGGGAAAGACTGGGTAGATTTTCGCTACAGGCTTTTCGGGCATACAAACCCGCAGCCGGATAAAGGGTGGATTTGGCAGAGATTTGTCGAACACGCTAAAGAAAACTACCGTCTTATTATAGCACCTACTACCAATAATATATATTTACCCCCGCATTTTATACAATCCATGCAGGAAAGCTTTGATGAGGATTACTACAGGATTAATGTTCTTGGCGAATTTGGCGACTACTCGTCAGGCCTTGTCGTTAAAGGGTTTTCGGAAGAAAATAAACTTAATCTTAAATATAATCCGAACCTTCCTCTGCATTTGACCTGTGATTTTAACGTCGACCCTATGTGCTGGGCGCTCGCTCATAAAGATGATGAAGATGTCTATTTCTTTGACGAAATCGTAATTGAAAAAACGACAACCCAGCAGTGTATTGAAGAATTTTTGAGACGATATCCAAAACACAGATCCGAAATAATAATAAACGGCGATGCCTCCGGTGATAACAGAAGCACGCAAAGCGAGTATACTAATTATGCGATTATAAAAAATGCTTTAAAAAATTACGGTTACAAAGATGTAAAATTCCGCCTGAGAAATTACAATCCGCCGATTTTAAGCAGAATCTCCGCCTTCAATGCAAGGGTTAAAAATTCTAATAATGAGCGGCATCTATTTGTAGACCCCAGAAGGTGCAAATGGATTTTGTATAATATTTATAATCTTTCGTTTAAGGAAGGTACAAGCATTGTTGATGTACCTACTCATATGCAAATTAAATCAAATCGTGAAGCTAAATTCTTAGAACATCCTTTTGATGCAGTAAGTTATCTTGTTGAATACTATTGGCGACTCAGAGCTTAAATATTTAGTATGTGTACTGGCAAAATTTTTGTTTTCATGTTTTAGAATAAAAGAATATGCAAGTACAAAAATTATCACCAGTTAATATACAATCGAGTTTGAATAAAGTCGGACAAAGCCGAGCCTTAGAACTTTTTGATAAAAAATGCTGTGAAATTTTTGATGGATTTAAGGCAAAACCTTATGACTTGGCAGGAAATATTTATCGTATGGGAAAGTTTTTTAAGCTTGAGCAGTCTAGGTTAAATGAAGAAAAGGTTCAAAAAGTTTTACATTACATACAGGATTTGCTTCATTATCCGACAAATGCAAGGAATAAAAAATTTCATATAAACGCTGTTAATATTATTTATTCGACATTATTGAAATCAATATCACCTAATTTAATTATAAAAGAGAAAATTCAACCGGAAACATATAAGAAGATTATTGATGACAGCATAAAATTATATCGCACAAAACCTCTAAAAGAAGATGTCGATTATAGGCATATTTTAGGCAGGATGGTGTCTTTAAAAGATATGGTTCTGGCTATTCGTGAAAAACTAAGATTTTTGCCTGAAAGGTTTAAAGTTTTAGACTGGAATAGTAGTAGACAATTAGATTTTGTTAATGTATTGGAGATAATATTAAATAAATATGACAAAACAAGTTCCAATTTTGTCGTTAAATCTATAGCGAGTGATTTTTGTCCTGCAGAAAGTTTTGATTATGACTCTGTGAAACAAAATTATAATCGCAACTTAATCAAAACCCTTGTAATACTTCACAAAGAGTTAGTTTATATGATGCAAAATCCTATCAAAAATTCTGATGGTATAAAAAATCGTTTGGAATTGATTCATTTTTATTTTGATAAAATTCCCTTTGATTCTCCAAATATATCGACAGCTTTTAGAATACTAAATCGCTCAAAAAAATATGAGAAGGATTTTTATACTAGAAAAAAATAGCGGTTTTCTTTTAGAAAAACCGCTATTTTTATTTTAATAATACGCCTATTTATTTAGCTGGCTCATAACTTCATCCGCAAAGTTATCGTTTCTTTTTTCAAGTCCTTCGCCAAGAACAAATCTATCAAACTTAACAATATTGAATTTGCCTGTAATAAGCTGTTCAATAGTCTGATCAGGATTTTTAACAAACGGCTGTTCAACTAAGCATTTGTGAGCCATCAATTTATTAACTCTTCCTTCAACAATTTTAGCTCTGATTTGTTCAGGTTTATTAGCCAAATCTTCTTTGCCCATTTCAATTCTGGTTTCTTCTTCAATAACAGAAGCCGGGATGTCTTTTCTTGAAACAAATTCCGGTGCAGAAGATGCAATATGCAGACAGATATCTTTAGCAAGTGCTTCATCTTTTGCGTCTGTTTGAAGTAAAACGCCGATTTTACCGTTGTGAACGTAAGTTGCTACATTGCCTTCATATCTTACAAATCTTCTTACTGTAATTTTTTCTCCGATAGAAGCAATTTTTTCCTTGATAACATCAGAGATTAATTTACCGCATTTTGGACAAGTTGTTGCAAGAAGAGCATCAACATCGGCAGGATTAGCTTCTGCAACTAATTGAGCAAGTCCGTTAGTTAATTCTATAAACTCTGCATTTTTTGCAACAAAGTCTGTTTCGCAGTTAACTTCAATCATAGCGCCTTTAGATTCAGAAACAAAAGAGCCGATTCTTCCTTCTGCCGCGATTCTGCCCATTTTTTTATCAGCAGAAGCGATACCTTTTTGACGCAGAACTTCCATTGCTTTTTCCATATCGCCGTCAACTTCAACAAGAGCTTTCTTAGCATCCATCATGCCGGCGCCTGTTTTATCACGGAGTTCTTTTACCATAGTAGCTGTAATATTCATTTCAAATTCTCCTTCTTGGGGTAAACGAGGGGAAAATTCCCCTCTCTTTACCTGATTTTATTAAACATAAATTATACTGCAGCCGGTTCTTCCACACCTGCATCAGCAGCTGTAATAGATTCAGCTTTTCCTTTAACAGCATTGTTTTCTTTTAGTTGTTTACCTTCCAAAACAGCGTCTGCCAATTTAGAAGTAATCAATTTGATAGAACGGATAGCATCATCATTACCCGGAATAATATAGTTGATGCCGTCCGGATTGGCATTTGTATCAGCCAGGCAGATAACAGGAATATTTAATTTATTTGCTTCAGCTATAGCAATATCTTCTTTTGCCTGGTCAACAACAAATATAATATCCGGCAGACCGCGCATTTCCTTAATTCCGCCTAAAGTTTTGCTCAATTTTGCAATTTGTCTGTTAAGCTGAGCTTGTTCTTTTTTCGGCAGTTTTTCAGCGTGACCTGAAGAAATGAAATCTTCAAGCTCTCTTAATTTATTAACTCTGCCTCTAATGGTTTCAAAGTTTGTAAGCATACCGCCGAGCCATCTTCTGTTAATATAATAAGCGCCGGAACGTTTTGCTTCTTCTGCAACTACTTCTGCAGCTTGTTTTTTGGTACCTACAAAAAGAACATTTCTGCCTTTTGAAGCGTATTCTCTAACTGCATCATAAGCTTTATCCAATAATTCTGAAGTTTTTCTCAAATCCAGAATATAGATTCCGTTTCTTGCACCGTAAATATACGGTTTCATTTTTGGGTTCCAATGTTGTGTCTGGTGTCCGAAATGAACACCTGCTTCTAAAAGTTCAATAAGTGATGCTGTTGACATCTTTTGTGTCTCCTTTTTTTCTAACTTGTTTTACTACGGGCTGTAAGCTTCCATCTACAGTGACAGTTTTTGCTATTTATAGACTAGGGTTATACCTATCGAATCATACAACCAATAAAATCGTATTATAAACATGTTTTTCAGGCAAGTTTATCTGTTACAATTGTTACAGGAGGGATTATTTCTTTTTGAAATCTTTAATAATAAGTTCCGGATGTTCTTTTTTTAATTTTTTTATTTTATATGGTGTTAATCTTGAAGTAAAATCCGCTTCTATTTTTAATTTTGAGTTGCTTCTTAAATTAAAAGTTCCTTTAAATTGGGTTCTGAGTTTTTTAAAATACTCGCCTGCATATTCAGTAATTCCGAGCCAGGGGTCAATGATAATGGCATCTTTTGCTTTAAAGGAATATTTTTTTGATGGTTGAATTTCTCTGTCTGTTATGAATGCGGCTTCGTGAATCGGAAATTTTTTGCCGGCATAGATTTTGCCGGAATAGATATTTTTCAAGCCGTTGATTTTTCCGATTAATTCTGCTAGATTTGTTTCTTCGCCGCAGTTGCCGATTCCGTGTTTTAGAGATTCTATAATTAATGTGTATAGATTCTTTTCATCCATATCAATTTTAAGTCTTTCTGAGGCGCATTTAAGTGAATATTTAAAGGCCATATTATCCCAGAAAAAATGTTTTGTTTTATTATTGCCCAGCATTACATCAATTCTGCTCACAGAAACATGAGGATATTGTGAGTGGGCTTTCCGGGTTATCATATCCGCTTTTCTTACCATTTCATTTCGGCTTTTAAATGTAATCATATTTTTATTAAAATTTAAAAATAATTTATTTGATATTAGGCTTTACAAAAGTTTACAGTCGTTTGTAAAAAATATATATGCGTGATATTATTCTTGTATACAGAATCCACATTAAACAATCACAAATTTTTTGATAAGGAGAAGCCCTATATGTTAGATTTTTTGTTTAAAAAAGATACAGAAAACGCGTGTGAAAATTTAAACAATTTTTATTCTAAGCTTAAAGAAATGTTTTCATTTGATACTATATCAGATGAACGCAAAGAATATTTAAAATCCGAGATGAAAAAATACGGTTATCTTCCTTATCCTCAAATTAAAGCATTGGAAGAATTGTCAGATGCGGAAGTTTTATTTGCGTTGGAATCTAAATGGGAAGATAACGGAGTCTTTAAAGACGGGCATTTTGATTTTACAAAAACAAGCGTATTGGCAAGAAATAATGTAAAAGATTCAAGCTGGCTTCAAAAAGAAGGCCATGATATAAAGTTAATCAATCTTGCAGGATTAGGCAACGGAAATAATTCTGATGAATGCGGAAAGTTTATGGACTGGATGCGCGAGCTATTGATTCTGCCTTGCGGGAATCTTAAGAACAATATTTTCGGAACAACGATGTATTTAATACCTTTTCATCCGCGTGATTTCGGCTGTGCTTATCTTCCGACATCAAGCGCGGTGAGTCCTAATTTGGAAGATATACAGATAAAGGAAAAAACGGGTAAAAATGCTGATGAGCAGGTTATTGCGTTTATTCAGTTAACCCAGCTTGCCGGCCATCCTGTGATTTATGATATACTTCCGCAGACAGGAAGATTCTCTAAAATTGTACTTGCAAATCCGGATTGTGCAAGATGGTTTGATATTAATGCCCTTATTGAAGAACTGCTTAAAAATGTAGACGCGGAAACAGCCGGGCTTTCAGGCAAATATTCAAAAGATGATTTGGATATCGTAAGCGGTATTTACAAAAAAAGTATTAAGGGTGAAAGTTACGGTGATTTGTCCGAACACTACAGGAATATTTTTAATGAAATAGACGAGGCATTAAAGGATACAAAAATTTTCTTATCTAACTCAATGCTGGAAAAAAGTATTCAGGAAAAATTACATAAAAAAGCCCGCATGATAATTAATACAGCCGCAGGAAATCATAAAGGCAAAAAACTTACAGAAGAGGATATTACAAACCAAAATGAAATTATTCAGGCCCTGATGCACGAGGGAATGTGGCCTGCACCCGGCGGTGCGTGGTGCTCTGCAGGTGTCCCTGTATTTGATAAAATGAGCCCGGGCGCATCTTTCCCTACGTTTAAACACTATAAATTTAATGGTGAAGATGTTACTGAATTTGCAAATCTGGATTGCCAGACTCCTTATTATTTCGTCTCTTTAGAAAACGGAAAGTATAATAATGAAGTTATAAAATTTTTCATTGACTACATGAAAGACTTGCAGGAAAAATTTAACTTTGACGGCTTCAGAGTTGATCACATTGACCACATTGTTGATGATGTTTCTGAAAAAGACGGAGTTCCGATAAGTTACAGAGCGCCGAGAAAAGTTCTTGGTATGCTAAATTCCGCAATGAAGGAGAAAGTCCCTTATTTTGCAACGCTAGCGGAATATATGCTGTGGGATAACTATTTCAAAGAATACCACGAGGATATGAATTTTGATGTTCTTTGGGGAAATGATATAGTTTCTCAAAGTTACAAGACTCCGGAGGCAATTGCTGAGGATAATTTGAATCTTGCAAATTATAATACCTCGTCAAGAAAATCAACTCCGCTTTCAATGTTAAAAACATACAATAATCAGGATGGCGAATTTGAAGCTATTGATAGATATCCGGGACAATTAGGCGAGCAGGGCGCGTTGTTTAAATGGTTTAAGTATAAATTCCTTCCGGGCGGGCGTAATGCTCAAAGACCTGTTATGTATATAGACGGGGATGAATCTTTTACCAAAACCGGCATGGAATACGTAATCGGAAACGAAGTTTCAATGTCAAGAGAAAAAGATTACGATTTTTATTCTAAATTTGACGCAATTGACCGTTTTGTTAAGAATTGTCCGATAATAACAGATGGTGAAGCGCATATAATAAGACAGGATGAAGACGGGTTTGTCGTATGGCAGATACAAAAAGAGGGTGTGAAAAATTCTATTCTTGTTGCCGCAAACTATAACTCTCCTACAGAGAAATTTTGTGTAGAAGAAAACGGAAATTCATACAATGAAATTAGAGAAGGCCATGAAGTTTTTGATAAAACAATTGAACTTTCTTGTGATTATTCAATCGTTTCAGAGTTTAGATTTGATGGTGTAGATTATATAGAAGAAAAATTTGTTGCATCAACAAATTCTCTGTCATTCGGAAAACTGATGCCTGCAGAATTTAAATTTTTCACGGTAATAAGATAAAACGGAAAATATTTGACCAATCGGTTGAATATCAGCCGTACAGGAGTATAATTTACGATTAAGTAAACTACGATTAAGTAATATAGGGATTCGCCGGATAATTTTATCCGGCTTTACTTTTAGATTGATATACATATTCTGCTGTGCTAAAATATCCTTATGGAAACTCTTAAAAAGATTTATGAGAGATTTAAACAGCTTGATAAGAAAAAGCGGATGTATTTTATATCGATATTTGCCGTAATTTTCGTAATGGCCTGGGCATTTATTTCAGCAGGACTTATTACTGCAAACTTCAACCGTGCACAGGTAAAGGGTAATCAGGATGAACAGAAAGTTGATGCTGTCGGTATTATTATAACGGAGACAAAAGACGGGAAAAAATACTTTGAAATTTACGGAGAAACAGGCCACTACAGTAACGATCACAGTATTGCAACGCTTAACAATGTTATCGGGAATTTTTATAAGGACAATGAGGTTGCAATGAGTTTTCAATCGTCAAAGGGAACTTATGATGAAAAAACTGGCGTGATAACTTTGTATGAAAACACATACATTGTCTTGCAAGATAATACCTCTTTAAATACCGATAAATTAGTCTGGTCGGGTTCAAATAAAGAAACTGTTGCAGAAGGCAATGTTTTAATAAAGAAGAATAACGAAATGGTTGCAACAGCGCAAAAAGGCATAATCGGCGTTGATTATGAAAAATTTAAAATAATCGGGAAAACCCAAACAAAAATCTACAGTAAGGAGAAGTAATGAAAAAAATTTTAGTAATTTCATTGTTAATATTATCAAGTCTTGCGGTATTTTCGTCTGATTTAGTCATTGAGTCTAAAACCCAGACTTTTTCAAACAGCGAAAATAAGATTAAATTAGACGGGGGGGTAAAGGTTAAGCTTGACAATCTTACTGTAGAAAGCGACAGAGCCGATGTAACAGTCAGACGCGGAAATAAGCTTGATACCGCAACATTTTATGACAAGCCTTACGCCTATGAGGTAAACGAAAACAAAAAAAGAGAAGTAAAGGCAAATATCCTGCAGGTTTCTTTGATTAATAAAATAGTAAGAGCCGAAGGCGAATCACAGTCTATTATAACCGAAGGAAATACACCTATTGTTGTAATAAATGCAGATACGCAGGAATATGATACAAAAAGCAGCGTAATGGTGGCAACCGGCTCGGTTACTATAAAATATAAAGATATTGATACGTATTCAGACAAAGCTGTTATTATAGCAGATGAAAAAGGCGGACTCAGAAAAATAGATCTTATAGGTAATGCAAGAGTTAAGCAGGAACAGAATGAGTCCGAAGGACACCACTTTGTCTATAATCCGATAACGGAAGAAATGAGTGTTTCCGGCAATACTAAGACGGTTGCAATTTCGGATGACGGTAAAAAATTAACAATACACTCTGATTACCAGCAGTATCATAAAAAACAAAATTCTTATATAGGAAGCGGGCATGTTAAAATCTGGTATGATGATTATTATGCACAGGGACCGAAGGTATCTGTATTTCCTGATTCTGAGACAGGGAAACCTAATGAAGTTTATTTTGTAGGCCGTTCAAAAATTGTTCAGCAGGATAAAGATATTATCGCAGACAAAATAAAAATGACAATGAATCCAAAAGACTTTGTTGCGGAAGGAAATGTAAGAACAATTATACATAATATAGATTCTAAAGAGGAAGAGGATTTATAATGTCTGAAAAAATAGATAAAGCAATGGCGTTATTCAAAGAACGCAAGTATAAAGAAGCGATAGACGCATTTAGTTCTGTTTTAGAGACAGAACCTGATAATGCTGATGTTTATAATAATATGGGGGTAGCTTATTCTTGCGCAGGAGATTATGAACAGGCTGTCAATTACTATACCAAAGCAATTGAGCTTGACCCGGAACTTGCGCAGGCTTATATAAATCTTTCGGATTTATACTATAAAGCCGGCGATTTGCCATCTGCTCTCGGGACCTTGCAGAGAGGAAGCTATGAGCTTCCCGATAATTTAGCGATTGCGCATCTTCTTGCAAGAGTTTATATAGAAGACCAGAGATGGGAAGATGCGATTGTCGAACTTGAAAGGGTTCTGGATGGTGAGCCGGAAAACTATGACGCTTATTACGACTTAGGCCATGTCTGCTTTGAGCTTGGAGATTACGAAAGTGCAATTTCTAATTTTGAAAATGTTATTGAATACAAAGACAATAATGAGCTTTTATATTATGCGCTTGCCCAAGCTTATGAAGCAAATAATGAGATTGATAAAGCTATTTCAAATTATCTGAAAGCAATAGCAGTGAACGATAAATTTACGCTTGCTTACAAAAAAGCCGGTATTCTTTTTCTTGCGAGAAATGACTATGAAGATGCTATAGAATACTTTGAAGAATATATAAATTTTGATATTCCTGATGAGGAAAAAGACAGCATAAGTAAACTTATAGAGCGGATAAAAGCTAAGATAAAGTAGTTAAAGCTTTATTATTGTAATGATTGAAAACAATTTGTGCAACTTCAAACTCAGTCGGATCATTAATATCAACCAAAGGCGCATCCGTTTCGTAGAGATATGGATTCCTGCCGATTTGATAATGGGCTTCCTCCAGCATTTCTCTTTTCATAATGAACGCAGACCAGGTAACTTCAAACAACTGCGGTAAGTCCTGAGAAATTTTATGCCAATAGCCGAAATTGAAATTGACGGGGTTTCCTTTAGTGTCAAGTATATGGTGTGAGATTTTTTTGACTACTGCAAGAGAATCGTATTTGTCATCAATGTTGTCCCAAATATCGACGATTTGTTTAAATTCATTAAATAAAGGCTGTGTAACCTGTACCCACATTACATCAGAGGTTTTATCTTCAATAGCATCGGTAACCGACTTTACAATCTGGTTTTCTTTTGCGGTTTTGAGTGTCAGGGCTACATCGCGCAGATGAAAATTAAAACCGTATTTTTCAACAATCTTTTTCACCTCCGGATTTTCACTTGAAACGTAAACATCTTCGGGTTTAAAAACTTTTAACAGTTGTTTCGCCTTTATATCAAACAGGCTGTCTCCATTAATAAACGGTCTGAGATTTTTGTTCCCGACTCGTTCGCTGTTCGTTTTTAGCGGTATTGCAACTTTAATATTCTTTTTCATATTTTCTCTCCGAAAAATCCGTGCTATTTGCCTGTTATTTTTAATAAAGCATACCACTAAAATAAAAATATGACAAATAGCACGAAGTTGAAAATCGGAAAAAATATTGCATCATACCGAAAACATTGTCATTTGACCCAGGAAGTATTGAGTGAAATGAGCAATATATCAAGTGACTATTTGTCTGAAATAGAGCGCGGTAAAAAACTTCCGAGTCTTAAGCGTTTAATTCAAATAGCGGAAGCTTTAAATATAGAAGCTTATAAATTGCTTATGGATTTATAATAATATCTGACATTAAGCCGGCATCTGTAAAGTATTTTTGATACAATTTTTTATGTTCTTTAGAAGATTTGTATTTTTTCATTTCATCAGACAGCGGTTGTTTTTGGAGTAGAAAATGTTTTTCGTAGTAAGAATGTCTGTCTTTTAGTGCATATTTTTTCAGAATTTTTTTGTAAAGTTTAATATCATATTTATAGAGCATAAAATAAATACAATAGCTTTTGTCCAGAGGCTTATCATAGGTTAAGTCAAAATCAATAAAGTTAAATTTTCCGCCGGGTGTCAGTATGAAATTGTATAAATGGCAGTCGAAGAGTTTTCCGGAGATTTTATCTGGATTATCCGGGTCTTTAAATGTATTAAATAAATACTCAACAAGTTTATCGACAATAACAAATTTTTCTTTTTCGGTTTTATTTTTCAAATATTCTCCTGCAGTCAGGCCTTTAATATATTTCCGTTTAGGAAGTTCGGTACAATGTGTTGCCCCGGAAATTTTCGTTGGCTTGCCGGCTTCATTTACAGAAGAAGAATGAATATAGATTTCTCCGTCATTAATATCTTTAGAAATAAAAGCATGGCTTATGCAGCTTTTTCTTTCTGCGTATTTCCAGCAAAATTCACCGTTTTTTACTCTGTTGATATGTTCATTATAAAGAATAGAAGATTTATCAAGCTCGGTCAATTCAAACACATTTCCGCCGTAGCCGAAAGGAATCATATAATCTTTGAAAAAATTATAATCAAGAAGCCCGGCGTTTTTGTGGAGGATAAATAAAATATCTTTTGCTCTGAGGCAGAACAATTCCTCTTCTTGTGCGTGTTTTAAAATACAATGATATAGAAGATTCACGGTATTTTTATTTATGGTTTCCGCCTGTAATGCCATTTCTGCTTTGAGATTTTTAAATTTCATCTTTATCCCGAGAAGCTTAACGACTTTTCTGGTATCTTCTCCGTTTTGGTTGTATATGGAAAAGATATTTTCACCTAAATTTTCCAGCAAGATTTTACTCCTTTTTTGGTTATTTAAATATTATACCAGAAAAAATATGTATGAAAATTTTAAAATTTGTTGATATTTTCCGGCGGGACAAAAATTTAAAATAACTGTGATAGAATATAAACATGAAACAAAAATACTGGATAGGTTTTTCATCTATAGAACAGCTGGATTCAAATTTTGTCCATGCTTTGTATAATTACTTCGGGGATATAGAGCTTGCGTTTAATGCCGGGCTGGAAGAGATTAAAAATATTGAAGGTTTAAGTGTTAAAAAAGCTGAGAATTTTCTTAGAAAACGCGACGGGGTAAACATTGATAAAGTATATCAAGGGGTTAAAGACCGCGGGATTAATGTATTAACACTTGAGGACTCTAAATATCCTTATTTATTGAAACAGATATCTGATCCGCCGGTGTGTTTGTATTACAAAGGAGATTTGTTTTCTTGTAATTTGGAGAGAACAATTGCAGTAGTAGGTTCGAGACGTGCAAGTTTAAGCGGTAAGGAAAGTGTCAGAAAAATTATTTCCGATTTAAGAAATACTGATATCTGCGTAGTATCCGGCCTCGCATCCGGAATAGATACGGAAGCGCATAAAAGCGCAATTGATAATAATTTAAAAACAATAGGTGTCATTGCAAGCGGATTTGATTACACATATCCGTCGGATAATAAATATTTGTATAAAAAACTGGAAGAAGGATGCGGTGCTGTAGTAAGTGAATATTATCCGACATTTGAGCCGTTGAAATTTCGTTTTCCGCAAAGAAATCGTGTAATAACCGGTTTAAGCTACGGGACTATTGTTGGTGAAGCTGCGTTAAGAAGCGGCGCGTTGATTTCTGCAAATCTGACATTAGAGCAGGGAAGAGAGTTGATGTGTATTCCAGGTTTAATTAATAATATTAATACAGAGGGAATTTATAAATTAATAAAAGACGGTGCCGGAATTGTCACGAGAGGTGAAGATATTTTGAATATACTGGGCTGGGAGATTATTTGCAATGAGCAAAATCAACAGAAAAAGAACCTTCCCCCTTCACAAAAAATAATTTTTGATATAATATCTGTAGAGCCGAAAGGTTTTGATGAATTGCAAACCTTGACAGGCTTATCCTCAGAAGAGCTTTTAACAGCCTTAAGTATGATGGAAATAAACGGTTCAATAAAACAGACGGAAGGTGACAGGTATACAAAGGCATGACAGCATCAACAGCCGCTAAAACAAAATCGAAAAAAGAAAGAGCTCTGGTAATAGTAGAGTCTCCCGCAAAATCCAAGACCATCAAAAAGATATTAGGAGACGGCTACCAAATAGAGGCCAGCTTTGGGCATGTAAGAAATTTGCCCGAAAATATTCTGGGTTTTGATGTAAATAATGATTTTA
>CALVBV010000001.1 GCA_944325815.1 Candidatus Gastranaerophilales bacterium | reverse complement strand
AATGAGAGGAATAAGTAAACTGTCATCCCGAACTTGTTTCGGGATCTTACCAGAAAACAAGTATAACGCCAAGTTGGTAAGATGCTGAACCAAGTTCAGCATGACAGTTATTGTCGGATTAATGTCCGACTTACAAATTTTATTTTTTACCGGACAGTAGTGCCCTCATAAGGGAGGAATAACTGCCCCCTTCCCTAAATGAGGGAAGGGCCGGGGATGGGTGATGATTGAGTGAAGGGTGAGGAGTGAAGGGTGAAGAGTTCGTTAATGAAGTGATTAAGTGACTAAGTGACTAGGTGACTAAGTGATTGAGAATTTATAACTACTCTTCAACTATTCAACCTTTCCGGGTGAAGCGTGAAGCGTGAGGAGTGAAGCGTGCATTTATGAAGTGACTAAGTGATTAAGTGACTAAGAATTTATAACTACTCTTCAACTGTTCAACTCCTCCACTTTTCAACAAATACTCTAAAAGAGTGATTGCAAAACCCGTTTAAAAGTTTTATTCTATTCTAAAGAGGTTTTCTGTGAAAAAACATCAAATAAAAAAACAAATACTCCAAAAAGAATTGCAGATTAAGAAATTAAATTTACATTACTCCTCTTCCGATTTCTGCAACCAGCTTTATAATACTTTGATTTTAGAAAAGGCCGTTTTAAAAAAAGAACTCGAAAATTTAGAAAAAAAACCGCTCGTTGAAAAACTTAAAAAAGCCTTTTTTAAAAAAGAAAAACTGATTTGCGATTATTTTAAATCTTAATCTTATGATTTTTTATAAATTTGTGGTATAATTCTGTCAAAGGGGAATTATGCAGATTTTAGACTATAATAATAAAAAATCTATAAGAGGGGCTTTCGGAGAAGAGCTGGCTGCATTAGGCACGGAAAATCAAAACATCGTAGCTCTCGATGCAGATTTATCAGGTTCAACACAAACATCAATATTTGCGAAAGCCTTCCCCGAACGATTTTTTGATGTCGGCATTGCGGAACAAAACCTTATGACCACAGCTCTCGGGCTTTCGCTGGAAGGAAAGATTCCGTTTGCAGCCACATTTGCGGTTTTTGCAACAGGCAGAGCTTACGATCAGATTAGAAACTCCATCTGCTACCAAAACGGCAATGTCAAAATTATAGGCGCACACGGAGGAGTGACTGTCGGAGAAGACGGCGCCACACATCAGGCGCTGGAAGATATCTCCCTTATGCGCGGACTTCCCAATATGACGGTTATTGTTCCTGCTGATTACAACCAGACACGCAAGGCCGTAAGATTCGCAGCAGAACATAAAGGCCCTGTTTACATAAGGCTCTCCAGAAACAGTGTTCCGGTTATTTTCGATGATAATTATGAATTTAATCCGCAAAAAGCCGTTCTAATTAAACAAGGCAAAGATGTTACAATATTGGCTGCAGGTGATATCTTAGCCGAAGTCATAAAAGCCGGCGAAATTCTTGCTCAAAAAGGAATTGATGCAGAAATTATCAATATCCCGGTCATAAAGCCGCTGGATTATGAATCAATAATAAACAGCGCTGATAAAACAGGTACTGTTGTTACGGTAGAAAACCATTCCGTCATTGGAGGGCTCGGCTCTGCTGTTTGTGAATGTCTGGCAGAACATTCTCCGCATAAAGTCATAAGAATCGGGGTTAATGACTGCTTCGGACTAAGCGGAAAACCGGATGAGCTTCTTAAACATTTCGGACTGGACGCTGAAAGTATTGCAAATAAAGTTATAGAGATAAAAAAATGATACAACTTAGATCCGTTACTAAAAAATACAAAAATAATTATGCACTGAAAAATATCAATCTGGATATTTTATCCGGCGAGTTTGTTTTTATAACCGGCGCATCAGGTGCAGGCAAGTCTACACTTATAAAAATGCTGTACAAGGAGGAAACTCCGACTACCGGTACTGTGCTGATAGGCGGGATTAATATCGCCAATCTGCCCCCCGAAAAGGTACCCAATCTGAGACGCTGCATGGGAATAGTTTTTCAGGACTACAAACTCCTGCAAAACCAGACTGTATATGATAACATTGCTTATGTTATAAGAACTCTGGGGATAAGCTCTTCAGATATAAGAACACGTGTTACCGGTGCGCTGAAAGTCGTTGGACTTTTAGACAAAGCTAAAGCAAAACCGTCAGAACTCTCCGGAGGAGAACAACAGCGCGTAAGTATTGCAAGAGCACTTGTTAACGGCCCGCCGCTTCTTATTGCGGATGAACCGACCGGAAATCTTGACCCGAAAAACTCGCTCGAGGTTATGCAAATATTAGAACAAATTAACCAAAGAGGGATTACTGTTATTGTATCTACACATGACTATACTTTGGTTGACAGATTCAGGAAAAGAGTATTGACTCTTGAAAAAGGCGAAATTATCAGAGATATTCAGGCAGGTACCTATGGACAATAGCAGACAAGAACTTAAACAACAGGTAAAAAAACATATACCGAAAGACTGGCTGTGTGAATTGCGTATTGCATACAGAATCGTAATGGAGGCTGTTAATGATATCAAAAGAACCGGGATTATTAATCTCGTAATTATTACAACCATGGCAGCCATACTCACACTCTTCGGCGTGCTGTTCCGTTTTACGCTGTCGCTCTCCACATTCGCAAACGAACTCGGCAATGTTCTTGAAATATCTGTATATCTCAAACAGTCCGCATCGCCATCTATCGTTAAAGACAGAATTAAAGAAATTAAACACGTTAAAACAGTTACACTTAAAACAAAAGAAGAATCCTGGAACTCGCTTAAACAAGAGCTGGGATTACACGATATATCGAACCCGCTGCCCGATACTTTAAGGGTGCGTGTCGATAAACCGGAAAACATTAACGAAGTATTCAACCAAATTAAACCTATCTCCGGAGTTGAAGATATGGGATACGCAAAAGAACTTGCTAAAAAAATGCAAGTGCTTACTAATGTAGTCAATACTACTATGATTTTTGTTATTATAATCTCTGCCGCGCTTACCATAACAATTATTAATAACACTATACAGCTCGTTATTCAGTCCAGAAAAGAAGAGATAGAAATTATGAGGCTTATGGGCGTCAGCAACTGGTATATTAAAACACCTTTGATTATGCAAGGCGCTTTCTACGGGTTTGTTTCCTCCGTAATTGCGGTTATTCCGCTTAACTGGGTTCAGGGGCTCTTGATTAATGTTCATAAATTCTTCTTGATTCCTAACCCTGTTTATGCACAAAATATAGTTATTATTACACTTTTGATAATTGGAACCACTTTCGGCGCTATCGGAAGCTTCTTATCAATAAAAAAACACTTACAAGTATAAAGAAGGTAAGGTATTATGGATAAAACAATTGAATTAGTAAACAGTGTAAAAGATATACATGCAATGCCCAGTGTCATTGTAAAAGCATTAAACATAATGAAAAAGCCGACTGCAAGTATGAAAGAACTCGGCGATATTGTAATGTATGATCAGTCTCTCACTATAAAAATCCTGGCGTTGGTAAATTCCGCATACTATGGATTTTCCCAACAGATAAGCTCTATTAATATTGCACTGTCGCTTTTAGGATTGGTTAAAGTAAAAAATATTATTGTTGCAGTAGCAATGAAGCCTATGATGTCAAATCAAGGCGATAAAGAGCTCTGGAAGCATTCAATGAGAGTCGCCGCCGGCTGCGAATACCTTGCTAATCTTACAAAATTAATGGATGCCGACGAAGCTTTTATCTCCGGTTTTGTTCACGATGTCGGGAAAATGGTTCTGCACATGTCCAATGAAAAAATGTATATGAAAGTATTGGATGCTGTTAAAGACGGGGCTGATATACTGGATGCGGAACGCAAATATTTTGATACGGATCACGTTAAAACAGGCTCTTTGCTTGCTAAAAGATGGCAGCTTCCGATTCTGCTTGCCAATATTATTTCTTACCACCACAATCCGTCTCTGTCATCAATACCGGTTCCCTGCAACCTAGTGTGTCTTATTGACAAACTCGTTCAGGATAACTTTAATCCGGGAAGTCTGGATAAAGATTTTATCAAAACTTTAGGTATTGATTTTGCAGATATTGAAGATTTAAGAACTACTATTATGCAAAAAGCCGAGCTGCTTATTTCCGAACTGGCTTAAGGAGTATTCTTAATGGAAAGCAGAATTATTTTAGTGTCAGATGATTCTGATTTCTTTGATTTTATCCGCCCTCAGCTTAGATTGAGAAAAAGTGACGAAGTTTTTCTTTACAACTTTGAAAAACTGCCGGCTAACCTGCATATTGTAAAAACATCGTTGTTTATTATTAATTCTGAAGGCGCCCAAGATAAAACTTTAGAACTTCTCAAGATGTTTAAAGGCTCTCCGGCCGTAATTTTTGCTTATAATGAAGACAACGATTTCAAAATAAAAACATATAAATGCGGCGCACTTGCTTATATAACACCTCTTATGCCGGAAGAAGAATTTCAGGCAAGATTAAACCCGCCTCTTTCTGTTTTATCTCTTTTACAAATTAATAACAGGTATAGAGAAATTCTTGCAAAAAACAATCTCATTATGGCTGATAATGAAGTGTTTATTGATTATGAATATATTCTTGATAACGAACTTGCAAGAATTAAAGATTCCGGAATCAAAGCCGTTCTTGCGGCAATTTCGCCTGATGAAAAAACTAAATTTCTCATACAGCCTAACCAGATTGAAACAATGATATTAAGCAATATACGTAAAAACGATATTCTAATGAACTTTGCGCCTAATAAATATTTTTTGCTTCTTTATGACACAGATATAGATTCCGCTAAAAAACTTTGGACGAAAATCAACTCCGGCTTTGAAGGAAAAATTCATGCCGGATTTGCAAATATTATTACGCAGACTAGACAACAGCTTATCAATGAAGTCCTGAACAGGCTGCACGAAGATATTAATTATGCAAAAAACACAAGCCCTGAAAAAAATTCTATTAATGCTGTCGGAGGCAACTTTAAAGCTTTCAGGCAGGAGTTCAAGAAAAAAATCGATAATATTGTAACTCCCGTTTTTTATCAGGTTGAACAAAAATATAATGACAAGCTTTTCGGAATGAAAATTGAACAGGAATTTGGAGACGGGTACGGAAACTTAACGATAAAAGGACGGCATTCCGCCGGGAATTTTAAACTTACAAGCCCGGGATTTTCTAAAATTAATATTGATATAACTTATAAATCTTCAAAAAACATAGATGCCAAAAGAATAACGCTTGAACCGGAAGAACTTGAGGCAGGATTATTAGAAGATTTGCTGGAACAATTTATTATAGAATTTAAAGAGGAGGTTAACGATGACAATTCTGAATATTGAAAACAGTTTAATATTAATTATAGACATACAGGAAAAGCTCTTGAATGCGGTTTTCAACAAGGATGAAGTTCAAAAAAACTCCGCAGTAATATCTAAAGCTGCCGGCATTTTAAATATTCCGCAATTGATTACTGAACAGTACCCCAAAGGGCTCGGCTCAACAATCCGGGAAATTGAAGGGGAAAAACGCTTTGAAAAAATAACATTTTCAGCTTTAGATAATCCGGAAATTGCCGAGGCTGTTAAAAATTCGGGCAAAAAACAAATTATTCTCCTAGGAATAGAAACTCACATTTGCGTAAACCAGACAGCTTACGCACTTATCAATGCCGGATATGAAGTCTTTGTAATCAAAAATGCCTGCGGAAGCAGAAGCCGGGATGAATACTCTGCAGGACTTGAGAGAATGAAGGATAACGGTGCAAAAATTGTTACAGCAGAGATTGCACTGTTTGAATGGCTGAAAGGGGCAAAACACCCGAACTTTAAAGAAGTTCAAGCTCTAATCAAATAATTTTCTAAAAGCCTTTTCAAGCCTTAAAAGCTTGGCCTTATCAGTCCCAAGCCCTGTAATAAGCAGTGTTGACTTCTCATTAGTACGCTCGTCTTCTATATTAAACTTGTCAAAAAGGATTTTGGAGAGTTGATATCCTGACAACCCGTCTTTTTTTATAAGTATTTTGGTAATATCATCCCCATAAAATTCAACATTTTGGAATCTTTCTCTAAACTCCTTTAACATGCTGATGAGTTCTTCAATCTTTTTTCTGCCTCTTTTTGAATTTAGATAATTTATATTAGCTTCAATTGTTGCAAGCATTGGATACGAAGGCGAAGTTGTTGTTATTAATTCTAATGCGGAAGATATATCTAAATCGCAATTACAGTGAAGAAGCGCTGTCGGATTAATCCCTCCGGCCGTTTTATGCAAAGACTGAACCGTAAAGTCTGCATATTTTACGGCACTTTCAGGCAGGTTGGAACTAAACGGATATAAAGCCCCGTGAGCTTCGTCTACAATTAATATAACGCCTGCGGCTTTGCAAATCCTGCTTATTTCAGGAATATCAGAAACAACACCTTCATAGCTTGGAGAGGCAACAACAATAGCTTTTGGCTGATTTTCCGCTATCAGCTTTTCCAGAACATCCCCCTGCAGCCTCTCATGAATCCCCCATTCTTGATTAAAAGGCAGAGAATATTCAACGACTTGAGCACCTGCAAGTTTGGCACCGTTTTTGTGGCAGGGATGAGAATGTTCCCAGATTAAAATCCTGTCTCCAAGTTTGCAAGACGCAAGAATTGAAGCAATAATCCCGCTTGTAGAACCGTTTGTAAGAAAATGTGTTGATTTTGTTTTATAAATTTCTGCAGCTTTCTTTTCAGCCTTTTCTAAAGCTGCCTGCGGATTATAAGCATCCACCTCGGATATATCACATCTGTACCATTGATAAAATTTATGGAATATACACAACTTACCATCATGGCTCGGTGTTGTAAAAAGAGCTTTTATATTTTTTTTTCTAAAAAGTGATGTCAAACTCATATTTTTATTGTAACAAAAAAAGAAAAAACGATTAAGTGTATTTTAACCACTTTTAAAAATCATCCTAAAGTATTACTAAATTTGAGTTACAACCCTCTTGAGAATAGATTAAGTGTATGATATAATAATAGTAGAGGATTTAATAAGTTCTCGATGCGTAATCTGAAGAGTAAAATTTTCGGATGTGAAAATTAAAAAAAGCCGGAAAATTTTCGGCACGCGGCACGCGGTAAAGAGCCAGGTATATTTACTCCCTCTGTAAAGTACGCCAGGCTTGTATTGCAGACAATGAGACCAAGCATATTTACCCCCTCTGTAAAGTACGCCAGGCTTGTATTGCAGATAATCAGGCTCAGTATATTTACCCCCCGCCGGAGTGTTATAGCCCCACACCACTCCTTAATAAAAAAGGTATCTGTTACTTTATACAATAGGTGAGAGCAATGGATACGATTTTTGCACAAAGACCCCAGTTTGAAAAGGCCGCGACGAGCGCCGCAGGCATAGGTATAGCTATTTGCCTGATGATTTCCCAGAATTTATTAATCCCCGCAAACGGTATCGGTAAAATTACAGGTATTTCACCAACAATCAGTATTCAAAAAAATCGAGTCAACCAAGAACTGCTATTTGAACAAGAAATTTCCAGTAAATATCAAAATTTTAGAGTAAAAGAAGTAGAAAAAGGTGTCAAACATGTCAGAATGATTAAATATTACAATAATCGACCAGTTCGGATAAACATAGTCGAGCTGTCACCCGGGTTAAATGATAACCTCGTAATTGAACCCTCAACTGCATCAGAGACCTTGGCCTCAAAAAGAAAGATTTCTACAATAGCAAACAGAGAAAATGCAATTGTCGCAATAAACGGAGGTTATTTCAAACCCCAGACCGGTGTTCCTTTAGGGACTTTGATGATAAACAAAAAAATATACACCGGACCAATTTATGACAGAGTGGCTATGGGAATATTCGATAACGGATTTGAAATGGCAAGGGTTAAATTAGACGCAGTGTTACAAACTAATATAGGAGGGCTAAAAATTGATAATGTCAATCAGCCTCGAATGTTGTCAGTCCATACAATTGTATATACGCCGGATTGGGGCGAGTATTCTCCGCCTAGTCCTAAGTATGGTAAACAAATAGTAATCGCAGACGGAAAATTATTAAAAGTTACCAACGGCAGGAGTAAAATACCTTCAAACGGTTATGTAATTGTAGGTCCGGCAAGTAAGCTTAATCAAATAATAAATGCAAAAAGATTTAAATTGGAAATTAATCTTAATCCGGAGTGGAAAGAAGTTAATCATATAATAAGCGGCGGGCCGTATCTTGTAAAAAACGGAGAAGTTTTTGTAGATATGACGGCGCAGAAATTAGGTTCCATAGGCGGCAGGAATCCGCGAACCGCAATAGGTTATACACAAGATAACAATTTAATAATGTTAACAGCAGACGGAAGAGAAGGCTCATCAATAGGGCTTACTCTCATGGAACTGGCCCATCTAATGAAAGATTTAGGCTGTGTAAATGCTATGAATCTTGATGGCGGCGGCTCGACCGTAATGTATGTAAACGGCGAAGTTGTTAACAAACCCGCAGTCCAAGGCGGAATCCCACTTTCTCATACCTTAACGGTAAGAAAGATAAGCTAGAATGTAGTGCATACCTCGCGCTAAAAAACTGCCCTCCCCAGCATTTACCCCCGGGGAGGGTTTGAGTATGTGCACTTGAATAAATAGAAAAAATATGCTAAGCTGGGATGTTGGTCTTTTTAAAATAGTATTACATAAACCCAAAGGAGGTTTTTATGAAAGGTTTTGCGATGTTGTCAATCGGTCAGACCGGCTGGATAACAAAAGACGTACCAAAATGCGGTCCTATGGATGCAATATGTAAGCCGATAGCTCTTGCACCCTGCACCTCTGACGTTCACACAGTCTGGGCCGGCGCAATCGGAGACAGGCATAACATGATTTTAGGACACGAAGCTGTCGGAGAAGTTGTGGAAGTCGGAAATCAGGTTAAAGATTTTAAACCCGGAGACAAAGTGCTCGTCTCTGCTATTACACCGGATTGGAATTCTCTCGAAGCACAGGAAGGGTATTCAATGCACTCCGGCGGAATGCTTTCCGGCTGGAAATTCTCTAATTTCAAAGACGGAGTTTTTGCAGAATATTTCCACGTAAATGATGCAGACGGCAATCTTGCCCTGCTTCCTGACGGCATGGATTTAGGTGCTGCCTGCATGATAAGCGATATGGTACCTACCGGTTTCCACGGAGTCGAGCTTGCTGATATTCAGTTTGGCGATAATGTCGTTGTAATCGGAATCGGGCCTGTCGGCTTAATGTCTGTTGCTGCAGCCGCTATCAGAGGTGCTGCAAATATTTATGCAGTCGGCTCTAGACAAAATTGCATTAATTTAGCAAAAGAATTTGGCGCAACTGATATCATTAACTATCGGGAAGGTGATATTGTAGAACAAATTCTCGATAAAACCCACGGCAAAGGCGTTGATAGAATTGTAATAGCCGGCGGAAATAATGATACATTTGATCAGGCAATAAGAATGCTTAAACCCGGCGGAAAAATCGGAAATGTAAATTATCTCGGAGAAGGCGACTATATTAAAATTCCGCGTACACAATGGGGATGCGGCATGGGACATAAACAAATCTCCGGAGGTCTGATGCCTGGCGGTCGTCTGCGCTCGGAAAAACTTGCAAGGCTTGTTGAAACTCACAGGATTCATCCTGAAAAACTAATTACCCATACTTTCCACGGGCTGGAAAATGTTGAACCGGCACTTATGCTTATGAAAGACAAACCAAGAGACTTAATTAAACCTCTGGTTATAATCGATTGATCTAATGATTAAAGAAGGGCGGGCTCATTTTGAGCCCGCCCTTCTTCTTAATAAAAACGGAGAGAAGTCAATCTCTCCGTTTACTTAACCTATTTTACAAGTTCTTTAAAGTTTTTACCTGCAGAAAATGCCGGAACAGTTTTAGCAGCAATTTTTAACTCTTTACCTGTTTGAGGATTTCTGCCGATTCTTGCAGCTCTTTTGCGAGCTTCCCAAGTACCGAAACCTACTAAAGTAACTTTTTTACCTTTAGCAACTGTTTTTTGAATAATTTCTAATGTTGCAGATAAAACATCAGATGAAGTTTTTTGAGACAATTTTGTCTTTTTTGCAATCTCTTTGACCAATTCTTCTTTGTTCATGATAAATCTCCTATACACTAGTACTCTCTTATATGCGTCTCTATTGAGATTTCCGCATATTGTACCTCTTATTATACACATTGTGCAGATTTTTGCAATAGGGTAAATATAAATTTGGTTTAAAATTTACATTTTGACTGCAATTCAGAGTACATTTTTACAAAATTTCATAAAACTTTACATTTACCCCATCTGACGTTAAGTTTGTGGTTTTTATATCCGACTGGTTTACATTTACCCCGCTTGGACTATAATATAGTTGTAGTGTTTAAGAAAGGAGAGTTTTATGTGGGAAAGAGATATTAACATCCATGAAGTACGTGAAATCCGGACAAGAACAACGGTTTATTTTGGATGCGGTGCAATTAACAAAATGGAAGATATTGCAAAAGACTTTAAGTCAAAAGGGCTTGATAAAGTTATCGTAATGAGCGGAAGAAATGCTTACAAAGCAACCGGTGCCTGGGATGTTGTGGAAAAGGCGCTAAAAAATAACGGCATAGCTTATATAAACTACGACGGAGTTACGCCGAATCCTACCACAATAGCAGTAAATGAAGCTGCAAGACTTGCAAAAGATTTCGGGGCAAAAGCAGTTATAGCTATCGGCGGAGGTTCTCCAACAGATGCGGGAAAATCAGTCGCTATTTTGCTAAAATATCCTGATAAAACCGCAAACGATATTTATGAATTTACATTTTCACCAACAGAGGCTGCGCCGATTGTTGCAATTAACCTGACTCACGGAACCGGAACAGAAACCAACCGGTTTGCAGTAGTTACGATACCTGAAAAAGATTACAAACCGGCCATTGCTTATGATTGTATTTACCCTGTGTATGCAATTGATGATCCGGCTTTGATGGTAAAATTATCACCCAAACAAACAAGATATGTTTCAATAGACGCGGTTAACCATGTTGTGGAAGCTGCTACATCAAAAGTCGCTTCACCTTATGCAGTAACCTTAGCAAGAGAAGTTATTACACTTGTTGCAAGATATCTTCCTAAAGCAATTGAAAATCCTGAAGATTTAGAGGCAAGATATTACTTAGCTTACGCAGCAATGATGGGTGGTGTATGCTTTGATAACGGACTTTTGCATTATACGCATGCCCTTGAGCACCCGCTGAGTGCGGTTAAGCATGAGCTCTCTCACGGTTTAGGCCTTGCAATTTTATTACCTGCTGTTGTTAAAAATATTTTTGCAGCAAAAGCAGAGACACTTAAATATATACTTGAACCGATAGCAGGCAGAGTTAATACTGCAGAAGAAGCTTCAAAAGGTGTTTATGAATGGTTAAAATCAGTAGGAGTACCTTCTAAACTAAAAGATGAAGGTTTTACAGAGGAAGACATTCCGAAACTGGTAAATCTTGCCTTCACAACACCTTCTCTTGACGGCTTGCTGGCAATAGCACCGACAGAAGCAACAAAAGAAGCTGTGGAAGAAATTTACAGAAATTCATTATAAAAATAGGATAAAGAGGCTTCTCAATTGAGAAGCCTCTTTGATTTTTAGAATATTTATGTTATATTTAATGTACCAGCTTTGACGCAGGGGCAGTTCTCCTGCCGGGCCGGAATTAATAAATGGGCGTTTGGCGCAGTTGGTAGCGCATCTGAACGACATTCAGAGGGTCACAAGTTCAAGTCTTGTAACGCCCACCATTTAAAAAGAGAGCCTCTAAGGGCTCTTTTTTAACGGCTTTTCAAGTTCCAATCTGCGTTTCTGTTGATTTTTTAAAGAGTTAAGTTCCTGATGAAATTTTCAAATTTAGAAAGAAACTTCTCTTTTGTCATTTTGGGAAGAATCTCTCTTACTGTAACAATTCCCTGCACTTTTTCATTAAACAAATGTTCAAGAAGTTCTTTGTCATATCCGAAGAGGATTGAGCCGTGCTGGAGTATATATCCCTGCTTTCTGCACTGGGCAGAGCCTATAATTTTTTGCCCTTTATAACACACATCCGCGCCGGTAGATAAAAGCATACAATAGTCAAAATGCGTTGAAACTTTTTTATTTTCACCAAAATCAAGCTTTACACCTAACGTTTTAAAAAAATCTATCAAAATACCTGAAATATATTTATATGATGCTGCAACACTTTCTCCATTTGGAATAAAAGAAATCGGAACGACACAGCTGTAAGTGATTTCGTCATCATGAAGAAGCGCTCTTCCGCCGGTGAGCCTTCGTACAGCCTGGATTTCACCGGTTAAAAAGTCTTCCTTTTGGTTCCGCCCGAGAGAAATACACTTCGGAGACCAGCCATACAGCCTGAAAACAGGCTCATTGGAGTGCTTAACTATTGCATCCTCCAGCATTTCCTCATCAAGGCGCATATTTTCTGCACCCGTGTTTATGCTATATCCCAAGTATTTCATTCTCTTTCTCTTGCTTTTTTCAAAAGCGCATCATCACTTGTTTTTTCAGCCAAAGGCATTGGAATAAACAAGTCCTTATACCGCCTTATTGCATACTGGTCAGTCATACCGGAAATATAATCGGTTACAATCTGCGGAATTTCATCTTTTTCATAATATGGCTGAAGCATTTCATAATAATATTCAAAAAGGGATTTTATAATATTTTTCGATTTTCTTTCTTCTGCCTTAGCAATCGGATCAAGATAGACATTATCAAACATCCAGGTTCTGAGCTTTGTAACATAAAACCAGCCTTCTTCTGACATTGTAACCTTGGGTTTATCCATAGAACTTGTAATAACATCATGTATCATTTTGCTCAACCTTGCAGACTGGTTAGAAGAAAAGTATTTTACGCAGTCCGAAGGCAAATCCTTTTCTGATATAATTCCTGCCCTTATTGAATCTTCTATATCGTGATTAATATAAGCAATCTTATCGGCATATTGAACAACTTGAGCTTCCGGCGTTTTAGGTTTATATCCCCACGTATGTGTAAGGATTCCGTCAACCGTTTCGCGGCACAAATTCATATCCTCAATGACTTCCACAACTCTGACACTTTGTAGATTATGATGAAAGCCGTTTGGCAGAAGTTCATCCAGCGTGCCTTCTCCGCAGTGCCCGAAAGCGGTATGCCCCAAATCATGTCCCAGAGAAATAGCTTCAACTAAATCTTCATTCAATTTTAAAGCCCGCGCCATTGTTCTCCCAATCTGGGCAACCTCAAGAGTATGGGTCAATCTGGTTCTAAAATGGTCATTATATGGAGATAAAAAGACCTGTGTTTTATGCTTTAATCTGCGAAAAGATTTTGAATGCAGGATTTTGTCTCTGTCTCTTTGAAATTCCGTTCTAATCTCAAACTCTTCCGCTCTCGGGCGCTTTCTGCCTTTAGAGTCCTTACATTTTGTAGCATAAGGGCTCAGAAGCTCATACTCCTGATTTTCTAACCGTTCTTTTATTGTTCCGCACTCTGTCCCCATAACATTATTATACATAAAACTCTAAGCTTTGCATAGCCTCCGGCGTTGTTTTTTTCTCTCAAATAGTGTATTATTATCTCTAAGGGAGAGATTTAATGGAAAATTTTTTTAACGCAGAATACATTATAAGATTATTTTTGGCACTAATCTTAGGATTCACACTCGGACTTGAGCGCGAACTTACTAATAAATATGCAGGTTTGAGAACACACATTCTTGTCTGCCTTGGTGCTTGTATTTTTACATTAATATCAATTTACGGCTTCCCTACTTACGCCCCGGGAGATAATGTTATTGTCGATAATGCAACAGGCATAAGAGACACTTCCCGTGTCGCTGCTCAAATAGTAACCGGCATCGGGTTTATAGGTGCAGGCACAGTGCTTAGAAACGGGCCTATGGTTTTCGGCCTAACTACAGCCGCTACTCTATGGATTTCTGCAAGTATCGGTATGGCCTGCGGGGCCGGTATCTTTGATATCGCTATTATTGCAACGGTGCTGAGCGTTGCCGTCTTAACTTTAATCAGAATTTTTGAACGACAATTCCTGCCTTCCAGCGGAAAACAAATCAGAAGATATAAATTAACTATTTACTGTCCCAAAGAAGAAGTGACCAAAATTTATGACTTTTTAACTTCCAAAGTAGGAGAACTGAGAGACTTTACAGCCAAAAGACTTATCGAAAATCCGGAAAAATCAAAAATATCAACTATTTTTGAGCTTAATAACAAAAAGAAGGCCAGCAGTGTTTATAATAAACTCGTAAGTATTGCAGAGCCGGATTCTGTGCATTTGCAGGAGTTAAATGATTAAAGAAGAAAAACGAAAATCTAAATACAATAAAAAGAAAACTAAATCACAAATTATTATGGAGTATGTAAGAACAGTCTCCGTTTCGTTTTTCACTGCTCTTATAATCACTGCAGTTCTTGCAATCCATGCCAGAAGCGAAATGATAAAAAACCTTTATGTCAATATTGAAGAACAGGCAAAAATAGAAGAACAGATTGCAAAACAGGTTGTTATGCAGTCGGATTTGATGAAAGATTTAAAAAACAAAAAATACAGTATTTGTATGCACGTAGGGTATTTATATGAAACCGTACACGATTATAAAAATGCCCAAACGGCGTATGAACTGGCCCTTAGTAAAGCAAAACCGGGAGTGTACGATCCGTATTTTAAACTCGCCGGAGTACTGATTGCGCAAGAAGAATTTAAGGAAGCGCAAAAACTCTTAAACTCCGTGAGAGATACAAAAAATAAAAAACTCATTAAGCAAAAAACCCGGGCTTACATTGAAATGGGAGACAAGTATTATTCTGTCGGCAAATTCTTGAGCGCAGGAAAAAGCTACGAAAAGGCCAAATTTTATTATGACAAATTTTCTAAAAAAGATAAAGTTATTGATAACGCAATAATAGTACGGCTTGTAAATGCGTATTCCGAGACTGCTGACATTTTAGTTAAAAGCGGATATAACTCTGACGCGGTCAGATTCCTTAAAAAAGCGGAAAAATTTGAGCCAAAGAATTTAAACATAAAATACAAACTTGCGATAATATATTCAGATCTGGATCCGGAAAAATCTGTTGAATATTTTGAGCCGCTGCTTAACGAAATTCCGCAGAATATTGATTACGGCACATACTGCAAAGCACTGATGAAGTCTGCAAATATAGCAGATTTATCTGGCAGACCGACCAGAGCTAAGTATTACAGATACAAAATTCACTCAATTGATTTGTTTATAGACAGAAAAGTTGTATACAAAAACGACATTGACACTTATCTTAATTCTTTTATTATTAAAAAACTTTGGTTCAAATACAAACTTCGTCCGGCCTATATTTTTGAAAACAGATCTAACACTGATATAACTAATCTCTCGGCAGAATTTGTTCTGAGAAACAGGGATAAAGTCAGAGAAGTTATCACGAAAAAAATTGTAACCAAAGATAATCCGCTGTATTCTAACGGCGCAAAAACCGGAGAGATTACAGTTATGTTCGGAAAGAATATTTTTACCCGAAAAGAACTGGAAAACTACGAAATAGATGTTTACTTATATAAAGATGAAAAATACAAGACACTTGTCGGCTCAAGCAAAGTTCCAAAAAAATCTATTTACCCTGCTGAGCAAGCACAGGGGCTGAGGATAAAAGGATTTTAGTATACTCTTCCTTTGGAAAATTAAAAATATTGGTTGTATAATTCTCTTCTATCAGTTTGCCAAAATACATAATACCGACTCTGTCGGCAAGATATCTTATAACATTCAAATCATGCGATATAAAAAGTATAGTCAGATTTTTTTGAACTTTAAGCTCTTTCAGAAGATTTATAATCTGTGCCTGAATACTTGCATCAAGTGCTGACACAGGTTCGTCTGCAATTAAAAGTTTGGGATTTAGAATAAGCGCCCTTGCAATTGCTATCCTCTGCCTCTGTCCGCCGGAAAACTCGTGCGGATAAAGATTTAGACAAGTCTGAGCCAAGCCTACTTCATCCAAAATATTTCTTATAACAGCAGACTTTCTGTTTTTTGAAAATTTTGTATTTATATCAAGCGGTTCTCTTAAAATCTCTCCGATTTTCATCTTAGGATTCAAACTTGAATATGGATTTTGAAACACCATTTGGACGTTATGCGGATACTGTTTAGCCTCCTCTTTCGTCTGTTTTAATATACTTTTACCCTCAAATAAAATATCTCCGGATTTTGAAGTCACAAGTTTTGTTACTGCCTTTGAAAGTGTTGATTTTCCACACCCGGATTCTCCTGCAAGAGCATAAATCTCGCCTGTTTTAATACAGAGAGAAACATCATCAACTGCCCTGACGACAGATTTTGATTCATTTTTTATGCTTGTATATTCTACAACTAAATTTTTTATATCCAATAAATTTTCCATGCCGGTATTTTAACACTTCCTTGCGGGTAATTGAATATATAAATGGATGATTTTATGATAAAATCATAAAAAAAGAGAAGGAGTTATAATGTTTGAAACTGTATTCAAAAAGTATATTACGGCGAAGAATGTAATATTTTTTATCATTGCGATTCTATTTTTGATATTTATTACCCAAATCAAAGATATTGCAATCCTGTTTTTTGCATCTTATGTTATAGCCTGCTCTATGAATCCGCTAGTAGACAAGCTTGTGGATGCAAAAAAAATGAATCGAGAACTTGCCTCCACACTTGTTCTAGGCGGCGCACTTGCAATCACAGCAGGTTTTTTTATTCCTATAATCTACGTAGCAGCACGCCAGATTAAATCATTCCTCATACTGCTTCCGGAACATATAAATACAGTAAAAAGCGTTGTACTAAACAGTCCTCTTTTTAAAAGCCTTCCGGGAAGCCAGATGCTTGATATGGGAGATGTTTTAACATCAGCCTCCGGATTCACTACAAAATTCGTAAACAGTTCTATAAATTTAAGCATGGAATTTGCCTCTGCAATTGTATACTTTCTTGCAGCATGTATTATCATATACTACTTTATGGCAGACAAAACAACTGTCAGAAAAACATATTTGAGCTTTTTCCCGAAACAAATGAAAGAAAAAGCCGAAGAAATTATTGAAACAATTTCACAAAAAATCGGCGGATATGTTATGGCGCAGATTGTAACAATTACAAGCGTAGGTATAATAATGACACTCGGGCTTATGATTCTAAAAGTTGATTATGCTCTGCTTCTCGGTGTTTTGAATGCAATCCTTGATATTGTACCGGTAGTAGGCCCGGGAATTGCCCTTGTTATAACTCTATTGATGGCTTATAAAATGGGCCCTCTCACATTAATTCTAATTGTAGTTGTATTCTGCATTGCGCAGTGGGCGGAGAATAATCTTATAAGACCGTACATTTTCGGGAAATTTCTGGATTTACATCCGCTTATTATATATTTCTTCCTGTTTGTAACAGCGCAGCATCTTGGTGTAATAGGTGTAATCTTTGCGCCGGCAATTGCTGCAACAGTTTGCGTGCTTATAGAAGAACTTTACATCAAAAATGTAAACTAACGGTAATATGGAAAAACTTTTATACAAACCAAATACAGGAGAATATAAATTTTTAATGGCCTATCCTGCAATAGAAGAGTTTGCGCTGGCTTCTCTCGGGTATATGTGGCTGTATAAAATCGCAGACCAGACAGAAGGAATAAATGCGGAAAGGATTTCCACAGACAATATCAAATCCGCAAAAAATGCAGGTGCAGTAGCGTTTTCCATGTCATTTGATTTTGACTTTATGGGAGTATTTGAAATTTTAGAAAAACTCAATCTCCCTTTTTACGCAAAAGATAGAGACAATACCCAGCCTCTAATTTTTGCAGGCGGGCCCGTAATTACAACAAATCCGGAACCATACAAGGCTTTCTTTGACTTTATGATAATAGGAGACGGTGAAGAAGCTTTCAGAAAAGTTCTTGAGATTCTCAAAAACTGCACTAAACAAGAAGCTCTTGAACTTCTCAAAAATATTGAAGGAATTTATATACCGAATAATCCGGTAAAAAAAGCAACAGTAGAGCTTAACGAGGTCATATATACGCCGATATTAAGCAGCAAGAGTTATTTTAAGGATACTTTTATAATAGAAGTTGCACGCGGATGTATGAACAGGTGTGCATTTTGTACTGCCTCATACACAAACCTTCCTTTTAGGGCAAATAATTATGACAAAATAATTAATGCCATAGATTTGGGGCTAGAAAACACTGATAAAATAGCGCTTCTCGGCGCACAAATAAGCGCACATCCTCAATTTAACGAAATAATGGACTACTTGAGAGCCAAAATAGAAGGCGGAAGAAAAATTGAACTCGGAATTTCTTCTCTAAGGACAGATTCCGTAACTCCGCAAATGATTCAAACGCTTGTTCTCGGCGGCCAAAAACACTCTACAATTGCAATAGAGGCTGCAAGCGAAAGACTAAGACGATTTATTAACAAAAACCTCAAAGAAGAACAAATCCTAAATGCCGTAAAAATTGCACGCGAAAACGGATTAAAAGGACTGAAAATTTATTCAATGATAGGAATTCCGACAGAGACAGAAGAAGATATTCTGGAATTTCTGCGTCTGGGAAAACTTATAAAAGACCAAAATAGGGGATTTAATATAGAATTTTCTTTCTCAACCTTTGTACCAAAGCCCCAAACACCTTTTCAATGGTGTAAAAGAGAAGATACCAAGAGCTTGGAAAGAAAACAGAAATTCCTTGAAAAAGAACTTGCAAAACTCGGACTCGGATCAAAATTTTCAAGTATTAAATGGGATTACTGGCAGACCGTTCTCTCAAGAGGCGACGAAACTCTTGCACCTTTTTTAATTGACGTATACAAAAGAGGCGGAAAAATCGGTGCGTACAAATCTGCTCTCAAAGAACTAAACATAGATATAACAAAATTTGTAAACGGATTTAATATAGAAGAGCCGCTTCCCTGGGATTTTATAGAGAACTATCCCCCCAAACACCTTCTTGTAAATGAATACAAAAGACTTCTCAAACGAAGCTAAAAAAAACTTCTCACAAGAGGCGAGAAGCTAGGAAAATTAGTTAGGAAGGGATTAGGGATTAAACTTTATTATCGTTACATCTTACATATATATAAAGTATATAAAAACTCCTTGATTTCACTTTTTTATTATTTTGTTACAAATCTTAATATATCTATTAAAATAATATAAAAATTTCCCGAAAGACCGGTTTTTTGTACTATACTTGAATTTGTAGTCAAGAAAAAAATGGAGAAAGAGAATGACAAATACAATTCTGGAAAAAACAGGTTCAATCCATCCGTCCGCAGTAATTCACCCATCTGCAGAGATAGCAGAGGATGTAATTATAGGTCCTAATGTTGTAATCGGCGAAGGGGTAAAAATAGGTAAAGGTACAAGAGTTATTGCAAATGCATACATAGAGTATGCAGAAATTGGTGAAAGGTGTACAATTTCTCCATTTTCAACAATAGGTTCTGAACCGCAGGATTTGGGTTACAAGGGTGAACCTACAAAAGTTGTTATCGGTGATGAAACTATTATCAAAGAAAATGTAACTATTCACAGAGGTGCAGCATGCGGCGATTTTACAACAAGAATCGGAAATAAATGTTTAATCATGGTAGGCGCTCACATTGCACACAACTGTGTACTTGAAGACCAGGTAATACTGGCAAATCTGGTAACTTTGGGCGGTCATGTCCATGTCGGATTCGGCGCCTTTGTCGGCGGAATGAGCGTATTCCATCAAAATATAAGAATCGGTGATATGGCGATAATAAGCGGTTTTTCAGCTTCTCGTCAAGATATACTTCCTTATTCAAAAGGGGAAGGCAGACCACCGGTTCCCCGCGGCTTGAATGTTATTGCTATGAAACGCAGAGGAGTATCTCAAGAAATCAGAACTGCAACAAATGAAGCTTTTAAACTTTTGATTTCTGAAGAATATAACACATCTCAGGCTATAGAAAAAATCAAAGCTGAAATTCCGATGAATGAATACATAGAAAAAATGATAGATTTTATCCAGACATCAAAACGGGGAGTTCTTCTAAAAACCCACAAGTCAGGATATCAGTCTTTAGAATAAATTTTATAAAGGGTATTAATTACAATTATTAATACCCTTTTATTTTACCCTGATTATTAAGTTTTATTAAGCAGAGTTTTTCCCTTGTCTACTGAGATTCAGCCATTTTTTACAAATATTTTAAAAATATGTTTATCCCCCTCTTGACTTAAAATTCTTATGTGCAATAATATAAATACACACTTTAAGTGTAGCCGAAACACTAAATAGCTAAATAATAAACCCCAAAAATCATATAAACTCCTAGATAATAAACACTAAAAAGACCATTAGGATGCAGAAAACAAAATCCACTCGATACACACAACGGGTGGTTTTTTTTACGTCGGAATTCAAAAACTGCCTGCGCTGATAAATTTTGGTATAATTAAAGAATGATAAAAATCTGCCTAGGAATCTTAATACGCATAATATCAAACTCTTATCTTAATGTTTTTCAAAAAACATTAACTGCTAAGGGCCAAAAATCTTCTGCGGTTAACTTCTTTACGTACCTGGGACTGTCAGCTTTGTCAGTATTTTTTGTTAGCAAAATAGAGGCTATTACTCCGGAACTCCTTTTAAACGTATTAACAATGGGCGCACTCGGTGCACTGGGAAATTATTTTATAATTAAAGCACTCTCTATAGGAGAACTCTCGGCACTTGCACCGGTAAATTCCTTTAAACCGGTTGTTGCACTGCTAATCGGAATAGTTTTTCTTAAGGAAACTCCTTCTGTATGCGCAGTTCTGGCAATCTTTATGATTATCGCCGGAACATTTATTATAACAAAAGCAAAAGGAAATACTCCTAAAAAGGCAATAATCTACAGAATACTTGCACTTCTCTTCTCTGCATCAGAAGCTGTTTTTATCAAAAAAACAATACTGCTTACCGGCGCAGAAGAAGCATTTGCACTCTGGTGCCTTGCAGGACTTATTTTCTCTTCTTTGTTCATGGTCAAATCCAAGCCCAAAATCTGTTCTTACAAATACCAATTATATCTGATTTTAGCTGTTGGCATTATGCAGTATTCCACAAACTATGTATTCTCAAAAATGAATGTTTCTTATGCACTTGCGCTCTTCCAGCTGTCAACTCTTCTCAGCGTTTTTCTGGGAGTAAAACTCTTCGGCGAAAAAGAACTCAAAAAGAAAGTTTGCGCTTCTCTAATAATGATTGCAGGTGCGGTTATTTTAATACTCAATATTTGAAACACCCTTTTTCATGGTCATCTACAACCCCGATTGCCTGCAAATAAGAATAAATTATCACTGTTCCAACATATTTCATACCGCGCTTTTTCAAATCTTTAGATATTTTATCAGATAAAGGCGTACTCACCGGCAAAGTATCAGAATCAAGCTTGATAACCTTGTTATCCGTAAATCCCCAAATATAATTTGAAAAAGAGCCATACTCGTTTTGGATTTCAATAAATATTTTAGCATTATTAATTGAAGCATTGATTTTTCCGCGGCTTCTTATTATCTTTTCATTTGACAAAAGTTCTTCAATTTTTTTATCGTCATAGCCGGCGACTTTCACTACATCAAAATTATCAAAAGCCTTTCTAAACGCCTCTCTTTTTTTAAGCACCGTAATCCATGAAAGCCCAGCCTGAAATGATTCTAAAACAAGAAGTTCAAACAAGTCTCTATCATCGTGCTTAGGCACTCCCCACTCTTCATCGTGGTACTTTACATAAATCTCAGACTTTTCATCTACCCAAAAACATCTCTTCATTCTACCGGCATCTCATCTAAAATAAACAACCCCAAACGGCCTTCTCTAAAATCTTTCAGCACATAAATTGCCGTTCTCTCCGTATCGGGAGATTCGCCTTTTATAATCCAATTCCTCTTAATTGCAATATTTTCAAGCGTTAAATCATCAACTTTGTAGTAATCTTTAACATCTTGTTTATCTTTAAGCATATTTAACAGGGCCTTTGCCACCGGCTCAGGAGAATACGCATTTTCAGATACAGAACTCACAAATGCAAGTTTAGCAGCCTGTTCCTGATTATCCTGCCTTGTAGGAATTATACCCGGTGTATCCAGAAGTTCCAGCTTAGGATTAATCCTGACCCACTGCTGCTGTCGCGTAACACCTGCTTTTGAGCCGGTTTTAGTTTTAGAAGATTTTGTAAGTTTGTTAATCACGCTGGATTTTCCGACATTCGGCAGACCGACAACCATCGCTCTTGCCGGGCGTCTCAAAAGTCCTTTTGCCATCAATGCCTGAATCTTTGGCTCGCTTAGTTCTACAGCATACTTCACTACAAGATTTAAATCTTTTGCCCCTCTTGCGTCGGTTACAACAACCGGGCAGCCGGTAGAATTTTTAAGATACTCTGCCCATTTTTTCAACTCGTTTTTATCGACTAAATCAGCTTTATTCAATAAAAGAAGCCTTGGTTTATTACCCAAGAGCTTCTCTATATTTGCATAACTGCTTGATAAAGGGATTCTGCTGTCACGTACCTCAATAATCACATCAACCAGATTAAGTTTTTCTTTTAACTGGCGTTCGGCTTTCGCGATATGCCCGGGATACCAGTGAATGTGCAAGCTTGATTTACTTACCATTTACTTTTTACCCCCTTTGCCTTATCCCTTAGACCTATCTTTTTTCAATTTTTTCTTTAATACGTGTAGCTTTACCGGAACGTTCTCTTAAATAGTACAATTTAGCACGTTTAACATCACCTTTTCTTTGAACAGTGATTTTGTCAATACGCGGAGAGTGTACCAAAAATACACGTTCTACGCCAACACCCTGGAATACTTTTCTTACTGTGATAGTTTTGTTAATGCCTGAACCGTGTTCTGCAATGATAGTTCCTTCGTAAGCCTGTATTCTTTCTTTATTACCTTCTACGATTTTAACAAATACACGAACTGTGTCACCGGGATTCATATCCGGCAATTCTCTTGTTGTGTATTCTGCTTCTAAATTTTTAATAATAGGATTCATTTTGCTATTCCTTTATATTTTGACTATTGTTGTACATTTTAATTTCATCATAAATAAAAAAAAATCCAAATACAAGTAGGTATTCTGAATTGTAAACATTTTTTTACTTTTGTAACAATTTCGTGTAAAATTATCAAAAGAAAATCTTTACGATTTTTCTAACCACCAGCCGAGATATGAAAGGTTATAATTTTGAGACCAGTATCCAGTAAAAGTGTATCGAATTTTATAACGAGTATGACTAAAGCAGACGCAATGGCGCCTATTGTGGCATTAGAGGGCACTGTTGTTTTAGGACGTACATATCACGCCTACAAACGCGGAAAGGCGGATGAAGCAAGAGAGCGTTTTATTGAGGAATCTATGGGCTCAATTGTCTGGCTCTGCGGCGTTGGCGCAATGAACAAGCTCGGGGATAAAATTGTCGCAAAAATCCTTAAAAAACCGGGAACTAACTTTGATGTGGGAACTGACAAAGTCTTAAGAACACCTTTTGAAAACTTTATGAAAAAAGAGGCACCAAAAGGTTTTAGCGCAAAACAAGTCGCTCTCATAAAAGGTGCCAAAGTGCTTACAAGTATTATAATAACAAACCTATTTATAGGATTTGTTGTCCCTAAAGTCAATCAGGCATTAACGAGAAAATTGAGAAACGAAAGAAAGCACCCGCATGATGCTAAAGGACAAAATCCTTCTTTTAAAGGCGGAAATGCAATCAGTGCAATTAATGCTTTTACAAATGCTATTGAAAATACTAACACTGGCAAACTCCTCTCAAGCGACATAGGAATTGCAGGCGGAAGAATGTATAACGCAAGAAGTAAAGAAGAAAGAAGAGAAGTCGCCATACGCGATATCGGTTCTATTTACTTCTATATGTGGGCACAGGGACACGTTATTAATTTACTGAATAAAATAGAAAGCGGAAAAGCTTCCAGATTGAATCCGGCCTGCGCAGAAACTCTCCACAATTATCTAACAGAATTCCTTAATAACAGGGAAATGAATGTTGAAGAATTTAGAAAAGCCGTACTCGGAAATAAAGATGTAAAATATAATAAAAAATATGATTCCGTTTTCATCTCGGAAAAACCGTCATTCTTTGATAAATTATTCAAAAGAAAACCGCTTGAAGCTGCAAAAGTTTCTGATATTGAAAATCTTGGAGGCGAGTCAGAGTTTCTTAATCGTGTAAGAGAAATGTCTAAACTCCAGCCGGAAAGAGTCGGCGAACCAGTTGTTACAAAACAACAGTTCATAGATGCCTTGAATAAAGCAGAAATAAATAATCCAAAGTTTCTGGATAAAGTCTTTAATGACTTTACCGGCGGAGCTCATAAAGAAGAATTCAGATATATTTCTAACAGCAAGCTTTATAAGCTTAAAAAAGAAATGGAACAATATGTTGAAACGATTTGTAAATCAGCAAAAGACGGCAAGGTTAATAAAAAACTTCTGGAAAAAGTTCAAAAGAAAAACCTGATGTATAGCGGAATAAATTTTGCAGCAGGATTTGCCGTTGCAGCGGCTTTCTTGTCTACTTATATTCCGAAAATACAGTATTATGTAACAAAGAAAACAACCGGTGTTGACGCTTTCCCCGGAGTATATGATTTCAAGCATCACCACGAAGCTTGATACTTCCGCCGTTCACTGTCATAGGACTCAACCTTCCAGCTATCCTTGTTTACTATAAATTTAACTGAATTATTAATATCTGTTCTTAAAATCCTTGTATTCTTCAATGTTTCAAGAGTGTAAATTGAAGGGTGACCAAATTTGTTTTCACCGACTGAAATCAGGGAGACTTTCGGATTTAAATAATCTGTCATTTCCTTATTCACAACTCCAAACGCGCCATGGTGGCCGACTTTCAAAACGGTTATGTCTTTAGGAAGCATTGGTTTTAGATTTTTAAAAGTTTTTATGCCGGAATCTCCCGTGAACAGCATTTTGAATTTACCATAAACCAAAAGAGTTACAATTGAAGATTCATTATCGTCGGTATTTGCAGGAGAAATATAGTTTGTAATTTTCACATCATCATCTCTTACAGATTGCTTGTTTTGAGCAAGAATCACATCTACTCCTCTTTCCTTTGCTGTTTTATAAATATATTTTGCTGCAATTGACGGATGAGAAAGAGAGTTCACATAAATTTTGCCGACATTTAACCCTTTCATCAAATCAACTGCCCCGCCGCAATGGTCATTATCAAAATGGGTTATGATAATTGTATCAACCGTTCTAATTCCTCTATCCTTCAGATACTTAAGAATAATCATCTCAGCCTGAGACTTGCCGCCGTTATATCCGCTCTTTGCGGTATCTATCAGCAAATACTTATTATCAGGAGTTTTTATAAGAAAAGAATCCGCATTCCCGACATCAAACGCCGTAATTTCAAGATTATGATTCTTTATCGGAATTGTAGAAATCAGAAGAATTAAAACCAGGGCCGGAAGCGTTATTCTCAAATATTTCACAAACTTTTCTCTTATTTCTTTATCAAACAAAGCTGTTATATTTAAAAGAATCAAATAGTAAATAATTATCTGAACAACATTTGGATGAGTTGTCTGCATTGCAGCATGCGGCAGCTTTCCCCAAAAGTCTGAAATATTCACCAGAACAGACAAAAGCGGATTCAGAAAATAATCAAATATTCTGCACACCAAATCAGAAATAGGGCTAATGATTGAAACAAGAGAACTTATAAATCCGCCGAAACTTATTATGGAAAGTATCGGAACGCTCATTATATTTGCAAATACAGAATACAAACTTATATTGCTGAAATAGAAAATCTGAATAGGAATAACCCAGAGCTGTGCAATCACAGGGACGCTCACAGTTCCGATTATCCAGTTTACATATTTGTTTTCACTTCTTACAAGATACGGTGTCATAACAAGAAGTCCGAAAGTCACAATAAATGATAACTGAAACCCAACATCATTAATAAACATCGGATTATAAACCAGCATTAGAAATGCAACAAATGAAAGAAGTGAAATACTGTGCGCGTCTCTGTCAATAAGTTTGCCGATAAGAACAAACACCAGCATAAATGTCGCTCTGATAACAGAAGCACCCAAACCTGTCATAAGGGAATAAATTATCACGGCAAGAATACACATAGAGATATTAACTTTGTAATTAACTCTAAAAAGAGACAAGAAAAAGTAAAAAAACGAAAAGATAAAAGCAACATTCATGCCGGAAGCTGCAAGAATATGGAGCAAGCCCGAGTTAATAAAAGATTTCTTGATATCATCAGGCGCTGACACCGCATCGTCTCCAAACACAATGCCTCCCAAAATTTCCAGATTCGGCGACGGTAAATATTTTGAATGCACAGATATAATCTTTTCTCTGTAATCATTAATCCGCTGGATCGCATTTTCACTCAGGCTCTTTTTACCTTCAATTTTACTAAACTCCTTGCCGTAAAACACAGAATACGTATCAAAATTTCTCAAATAATTTCCATAATCAAACTGCGCCGGATTTCCAGCCTTAAAAGGCATTGAAAGCCTGCCCGTAATTTTATATGAATCATAGATTTTCAACTTATCAGATATATTCAACGTAACCAGAACCTTTTCCTTATCAAAATTCCTGACCATTGAATTATACTCAATCTTCTCAACATCAAAGAAAAATCTTGTTTTATCTTCACCTTTAATTTGCGGTATTGTAAGAATCTTGCCGTAAATAGTCGAATTCACAGGCGCAATATTAAGAAGTTCATCAGTCTCTCTTATTCGGTGAGAAGTATTGAAAATTCCGAAATAAAATATCAAAATCCAAATAAGAGCGTACTTTGGCGGAAAATAATTCTTTAAAATAGCAAACACCAGAGCTGATGTAATCAAAAACGCAAAAATAAGCGAGAAGCCAGCCAGCGTTGAAAATAGAGCCAGAATATAAATTCCGACAGTCACAAGCATAAGAAGATTCTTATTATGGCAGACTGTATTACATAAATCTCTTATCATTCTAAGCCAATTGTATCATAAGTTGCCGGAAAAACACTCCTGTTTCAGGAAAAATCAATCAAATCCGAGCACTTTATCTCCAAAGCATCCGCAATAGCAAATAATTTCTTCAGACTGACCCTCTTATGCCCTCTCTCTATATCAGCGATATATTCCCTTGTAACTCCAACCAGTTCAGCAAGCTGATTTTGAGATAAAGCCTTCTGTTCCCTATACTTTTTTATATTAATTCCTAATAATTTTAACCTTGACATGTAATCAAAAACTCATTCATTACTTAACTTTGCAAGTTTCAATGCTGTTTCCATAGTAATAGGAACTTTACAATTAAGAATATTAGATAGATGTTTCCGGCTCATTCCAAGCATTAACGCCAATTTTGCAACAGTTAATCCATAGTCTTTCATTTAGCATTTCATCCGGATGAGGCGGATTATACATTTCCATAGTCACAAACTCTAATGCCTTATTCCAGCTCAGAACGCTCAATTTCCTGCTTGGTAGTAAATTTAACTATGTCACCGACTTCGATATCGTTAAATTTAACGAAAGAAATACCGCATTCAAATCCCTGAGCAACTTCTTTAACGTCATCCTTAAAGCGTTTGAGCTGATCAACAGCGCCTTTGAAGATTTCTTTTCCGCCTCTAAAGATAGTTGCCGTATCATTTCGGTTAATCTTACCTTCTGTAACATAGCAGCCGGCAATTCTCTGGGTTTTACCAACCGTAAATATCTGTCTGATTTCAACCTGGCCTGTAGCGACTTCTTTAACCTCAGGTGAAAGTAATGATATCATTGTCTTTTCTATATCTTCAAGAATTTGATAAATAATATCGTACTTCTTAATTGTAACCCCTTCTCTTTCAGCAGCTGCAAGCGCGTTCGCATCTTCTTTTACGGTAAATCCGAGAATCAAAGCGTTAGATGCCGAGGCCAGCATTACATCCGCCTCTGAAATATCACCAACGCCAACGTGAATAATTTTAGTCACAATTTCTTTAGATTCAAACTGTGCAATTGCTTGCGATACAGCCTCTGCCGAACCGTGGGTGTTTGCTTTTATAATCAGATTCAGTTGCGGAACATTCCCTTCTGCGTCTCCGGATTCACGTCTCATGTGAGCAGGAAGCATTGCATCAAGACGCTTGCTGCGTTCTTTTTCTTTTCTCTTGTCAACAATTGCCTTCATTTCTTTTTCGTTCTTAACAACTTCAAAGAAATCACCGGCGTTCGGAACTTCTGTCAAACCTAGAATTTCAACCGGAGTAGAAGGTTCCGCTTTTTGGATTCTTTCACCGGAGTCTGATAAAAGTGCTCTGACTCTTCCGCAGGCAGTACCTACAACAATACAGTTGCCAGCCCTTAATGTTCCGTTTTGAACAAGAAGTGTGGCAACAGGCCCTTTACCTTTATCAAGATTTGCCTCAATTACAACGCCTGATGCTTCAGCTTTTGGATTAGCTTTCAAATCTTGAATTTCAGCAACTAAAAGAATATATTCCAAGAGTTCATCAATACCTGTTCCCTGCAAAGCTGATACATTTACGGTAATTGTGTCTCCGCCCCAGGCTTCCGGAACAAGTCCGTGTTCTGTCAACTGCTGTAAAATTCTATCCGGATCAGCGCCCGGTTTATCTATTTTGTTAACAGCAACAATAATCGGAACCTCAGCGGCTTTTGCGTGGTTAATAGCTTCTATTGTCTGAGGCATTATACCGTCATCAGCTGCAACAACAAGGATTGCGATATCAGTTGCCTTAGCACCCCTTGCACGCATTTCGGTAAAAGCTTCGTGACCGGGGGTATCTACAAATACAATTTTCTTTTCATGGTTGTTATCAAGATAAACTGTATAAGCACCGATTGACTGTGTTATACCGCCGACTTCCGTTGCAACGATTTTGTGCTTGGAAGCTCTTATGCTGTCAAGAAGTGTTGTTTTACCATGGTCTACGTGCCCCATAATACTTACTACCGGCGCACGTTTCTTAAGTAATTTTTTATCGACTTCTGTTAAAGCTTTTTGCTTTTCTTCTTTTTCTAATTCTTCTTCAATATACGCATCAATATCTTCTTCCAGAACTTCCAGATTATATTCTGCGCAGACTTTTTTGATAGTATCAACATCTATAAGCTGGTTGACTGTTGCCATAATTCCCTGAAACATAAGGAATTTAACAATCTCAGCTGGAGTTTTTTGAATCTTATCCGCAAGTTCGCTTATTGTCATTGCGGAATTTACAACAATCTGTTTAACTTCTTCTACGGCTTCTTCTTTATGAACTTTCTTTTTATGTTTTTGAGCCGCAGCCTTTTCAAGAGAAATCATTTCCTGATCTTCTTTTTTAGAATTAAAGTCCTTGTCTTTGCGTCTCTGGTCGGATTTTTTCTTAGAAGGGGCGCCTTTCCCTTCGTATATCTCTTGAGGAATTATGCGTCTTTCTACAAGTTTCTTCTCATGAGCAGGTTTTGAGAATGTTTTCTTTTCCTTTGGCTGCTCGGATTTTTCTACCTCTGTTTTTACGGGTTTCGGCGGGGCTTTCCGGACAATTTCTATTCTGGATTGATTCTTAGGATATTCTATTTTTGTTCTTTCTACCCTTACTATTGTTTTTTCCGCTTTTTTTATTTCCGGTTTTGGTTCAGCCTTCTGAACCTTCTCTATTTTAGAAACAGGTTCGGCTGCCGCAGTTTGTTTTGCAGGCTCTTCCTGTTTTACCTCTTCACTTACTGCCGGTTTTGCCTTTTTTACAACAAAAGCCTTTGGTTTTGCGGAACTCTTTTTGGGTGTTACGCCCAAATGTTCTTTCAGCTTGCGGATTTGAACTGGAGTTACTGTATTTGAGTGCGACTTGACAAAAATATCTATTTCGCCGAATTTTTCTATAACTTCTTTACTTGTCATTCCTAATTCTTTTGCCAGTTCACTTACTCTTATACTATCCATTCAAATTGTCCTTTCAAATTTTCTCTTCGCAAAACCTCACAACCATACTGGAAATTTCTGTTTTATCGAAGGCAGCGCCTGTTTTTAGCGCCTTATTAAGTTTTGATTTCTTAAAAGCTTTATCAATACAACTTTGATTATAACAAAGATATACAGATCTGCCAAATGTTACGGAATCCGGGTTTATTACTATGCTTCCGTCTTTATAATTTTTAGTAATCTTTATCATATCTTCCCGGTTTTTCATCTCACCGCAGCCGGCACATTTTCTCTGCACTAATTTACCTCTGCAAGCTTTTCAAGTTTAAGTTTTTGGTCATACTCAGTGAGTAAATCAATCAGTTCATCTAAATCACCGTCGATTACAGTCCAGACATTCAAATTCTGGCCTATTCTGTGGTCGGTTAATCTTCCCTGCGGAAAATTATATGTTCTGATTCGTTCGCTTCTGTCGCCCGTTCCGACCTGAGAACGTCTCAAGTCAGTAATTTCTTTCATTTGCTTCTGAACTTCCATATCATAAAGCTTTGCTTTAAGAATCTGGAGAGCACGTTCCTTATTTTGAAGCTGTGAGCGCTCTTCCGTACAGAAAATCATAATTCCTGTAGGTTTGTGGAATACTCTTGCTGCAGTTTCAACTTTGTTAACGTTTTGTCCGCCTGCACCGCCTGAGCGTGCTGTCGTAATTTCCACGTCATTCATATTAAGTTCAACTTCGACATCATCAACCTCCGGCATAACTGCAACAGTGGCTGTAGAAGTATGAACTCTGCCCTGGGATTCTGTAGCAGGAACTCTTTGAACCCTGTGGACACCGGATTCATATTTCAATCTTGAATATATACTGTCGCCTTTCATAGAGATAATAACCTCTGAGACCCCTCCTGCTTCGCATTCTGTTTTGCTCAGAATCTGTGTCTGCCAGCCTTTTTTGTCCGCATATCTGAGATACATTCTCATCAAATCGCCTGCAAAAATGTTGGCTTCATCTCCGCCTGCGCCGCCTCTGATTTCAAGCATAATATCTTTATCATCCATCGGGTCTCTCGGAAGCAGAAGGACTTTCATCCTTTCTTCATACACAGGAAGTTTTGCTTCATTTTCTTCCATCTCCGCTTTCAAGAAGCTTCTCATTTCTTCATCTTTCTCTTCATGAATCATTTGCTTTGCTTCTTCTATAGCATCTGTAGCCTTTTTCCAGGCATAATATAATTCAACGGTCTCTTCCATTGACTTTCGCTGCTTTGATAAATCCCTAAATTTGTTATAATCTGCAATTACTGCAGGATCAGACAGAGTTTCTCCGAGTTCTTTATATTTCTTTTCTATCTGAATAATTTTATCCAACATATCTTTCATAATTACTTACCTCTTTAACTCAATTTTAACAGAAACATGCCGGATCGTAAACAACATAAAAATTTATAACTTGATTATTTTAAAAAAGTGTATTAGAATACCCTTAATAATTTTGTAAGAGTTGAGGATATTGTTGAAATGAAAAAAGCTTTAATGATTGTATCTGTACTTATTATTGCAGTTATTTCTACTGCATGTATAAACAATATGGCGGTACAGGAACTTAATAATAAAGCTGCAGAATTTATGCAGAAAGGCGACTATGAATCTGCAATGAACAGACTGCAGGCAAGTTTAGATTTAGATTCAACAATGTATGAAACATACTATAATTTAGGCGTTGCTTCTATTAATGCAAAAAAATACGAAAAAGCAATTGAAGCGCTTGAAGGCGGAATAAAAATCAAACCTGACTATGCAGATTTTTATTATTCTCTTGGTATAGCTCAATCAGAACTGGCTGATGAAATTACAGCAAAAGCTGAAGAAGCGCAGAATGATGAACCGCAGGGTGAAAATGTAAATGAAAATAACCCGGTTATGGAAGCAGATAAGCGCACAGAGGCCTCGGAAGAAAAGGCAAAGGCTATTGAATATAAAAAAGCCTCTATTGAAAATCTTAATAAATATTTGAGCCTGAATCCTAATACAGAGGATAAAGAAACAATAGAAGCGCTAATTCAAGAATCAAATTCTTTTATCAACGGTGAAAATACACAACCTAAGGCTGAATAAATGTTTACATCACCTTCTCAAATTTTGTGCACTCTTTTTGGAGTTAATATTTATTATTACGGTGTAATAATGGCTATTGCAATTGTAGTGGGAACGCTTGTTTCCGATTGGGCAGGAGTCAGGTATTTTAACCTCAAAAAAGAAACAATAATTGATATGGCGCCATATTTAATAATTTTTGGGATAATAGGCGCAAGATTATACTACTGTATTCTAAACTATGATTTTTACTTACGATTCCCAACAGAAATTATTGCCATAAGGCACGGAGGGATTTCTATTCACGGCGCAATGCTCGGCGGAGTATTGGGACTTTGGCTGTTTGCTTTAAGACACAAATTTTCCTGGATAAAATTATGTGATGTATCTGTAATAGGGCTGTCTATAGCTCAGGCAATAGGAAGGTGGGGGAATTTTTTCAACTCGGAAGCCTTTGGAGGACCGACAAATCTTCCTTGGAAACTATATATAGCGCCTCAATACAGGCCGATTCCTTTCAAAGAGTATGCATATTTTCATCCTGCATTCTTGTATGAAAGCATATTAGATGTATGTATTTTTGTTTTGCTTCTTTTTCTGGTCAAAAAGAACAAGATAAAAATAGACGGCAATTTAACGCTTATATATTTAATACTGTATTCTTTAGTACGAATTGCAGTCGAAAGCCTGAGACTTGACAGTGTAAAATATGTAATGGGAATGCCGGTTGCAATATTTGTATCCATAAGTATAATTATTGTATCAGTTTTAGCTCTGATTTACAGAAGAAATAGGAAGGGTTTATTATGAAAAAAAAGATTATCACATTATCAATGACATTAGCAATGCTTTGTTCTGCAGCAGTTTTTGCAGCACCGTCACCGCAAAAAATCGCAGTTGTTGATATACAAAAAGTTGTATCTTCGTCTTCCCAGGTAAAGGCGCTTAAGTCTTCTCAGGAAGCTAAAAATAAAGAATTGACAAACTTTATTAAAAATGCACAGGCCGATGTAAATAAACAAACTGATGCAAAGAAAAAGAAAGAACTTGCACAGAAATATGAAAAACAATTAGCTTCAAAAAGAGAGGCTAATGCTAAAGAATATGCCTCCAAGCTGAAGTCTGCAGACCAGGCAATTACGGCACAAATAGGAAAAAAAGCCGCAGAGATGGGATATACAATGGTGCTTCCTAAATCAGCCGTAATTTATGGCGGAGATGATATTACAACGGCAGTATTACAGGTTATCAAATAAAAACAAAATGAAAGCAGTACTATTTTACGGTCCGCAGGATATAAGATATGAAGAAACAAGGATTAAACCTTTAGCACAAGGAGAAATTCTCGTTAAAATAGAGGCGGCGCTAACCTGCGGAACAGATGTAAAGACGTACAGGCGCGGTCATCCCGTACTTATAAAAAAAGTTCCCTCAGGTTTTGGCCATGAGTTTTCCGGAGTTGTGGAAAAAGTTGCAGCAGGCGTAAAAAACGTAAAACCGGGAGACAGAGTGGTCTGTGCAAATTCTGCACCCTGCGGTGAATGTTTTTACTGCAAAAGAGGAGAATACAATCTTTGTGAGAACCTTGATTTACTCAATGGGGCTTACGCGGAATATATAGTTGTACCGGCAAGGATTGTAGAGAAAAACACTCTTATTCTTCCGCCAAGCCTTACTTTTGAAAAAGCAGCTTTTACAGAGCCGCTGGCAAATGTGGTTCACGGTGTCGAAAGAACCGGGATAAATCCAGGACAGACTGTTGGCGTTATCGGAATCGGGCCTATTGGTCTTATGTTTGCAAGACTGGCTAAACTCAAAGGTGCAAGAGTCATTGTTGCAGGGAGAAATCCCTTAAAATTAAAACTGGCAGAAGAATTTGCACACGCTGACGAGATTGTTGATTTGAAAAAATACACTAATCCTGTAAAAATTTTCAAAGATTTCTCTGAAGAAAAAAGAGGGCTTGATATTGCAATAGAGTGTGTAGGCATGCCGGAAATTTGGGAACTAGTATTCTCATGCGTACGCCCTGGCGGAACAGTGCACTTTTTTGGCGGATGTAAATCCGGCTCAAAAGTAAGTATTGATACGACAAAAATGCATTACGGTGATATAAGGCTTATGAGTGTATTCCATCATACACCCAAATATTTCAGACAGGCCTTGGATTTAATCGCTTCCGGGGATATTGAAGTAGAAAAGCTGATAACAGAGACGCTTCCGCTTAATAAGGTGCAATATGCGATGGAAAGACATATTGCAGGAAATGCAATCAAATTTTTAATAAAACCATAAAAAAAACGGCTCAAAGAGCCGTTTTTTTAACTATTTTCCGGAAACATTTATAAACGGAACTGAGTTACCCAGCATATACTGTGGCATTTTGCCATCCCATTTTTGTACTGCTTCATACTGTACAAGAGATTTATTCTGACTTAAGGCTCTTGCACGTATTGCCATAGATTTTGCTTCAGCTTCTGCTGCAATAACTTTTTGTTTTGCTTCTTCTTCAACCTGAACTGTCTTGTTTTTAGCCTTTAAAGCTTCTTGTTCTGCTGTAACCTTGCTTTCAATTGCGCGTTCAAAAACGTCTGAATAATTAATTTCAGTCATCTGGAAATCGGTTACGTTTATATAATTATCTGTAAGTTGAGATTGCAGTTTAAATAGGATGTCACCGGTTGCTTTTTCTCTGTTTGCAATCAAATCCTGCGCATTCCATTTCCCGATAATATCTTTGATTGTACCTTCTACAACAGGGGTTAGGATTGTACTTACATAATCCGTACCAACTTCTTGAAACAGTTTATTAACCTTATCAGGCTGGACATTATAGTTTATTACGTATGTAATTCTAGCCTGTTGAATATCTTTTGTGTAGACGGAGGTGGTTAATGTATTTCTTTGAGTCTTGACGTCCATGGTTCTGAATTTTTGGATAAATGGAAAGATTAAATGTAATCCTTCTCCATAGCTTTCGGGTTCAACTTCACCAAGTCTTATTTTTATACCTCTCTCTCCCGGGCCTACCATTACAAATGGGTTGCACATAATAATGAAACACACCAAGAGACACAGCACAAGTACTGGCATACCGAATAACTTTTTGTCCATAAAATTCCTTTCTTTAACTAACTATTTCAAACCAATAAGCGCAAGAGCGATATAAAGAGCTGCTACAAGAAATACGAATGCCCCGAATAATATAAGCATCTGTTTACCGTATTTTTGGTAAAGGTTTTCTCCTAATATGTAGCACAATGTTATAATACAAAGGTTGACTAAGATTATCAGCGATAAAAATAATAGTAAAACTCTTACAACCATTAAAACCCTCTTTCAATTTTTATTATAGATTATAATTTACTTCTTGCTATCATTTATAAAGCGTATTTTATGATAAAATGGTCTTATGAAGAGACTTTGCGTTTTTGCACACTGGGATAAAGATAATTTTGCGGATGACTATGTGTTGTATTATTTAAACAGCTTGAAAGATATCTGCTCTACAATTATTTTTGTATCCGACTGTGAAAGGATTCGCAATATTGAAGAAGTTTCTAAGATTGTAGATTTTACTATAATTGAGAAGCATAATGAATACGATTTCGGTTCCTATAAAAGAGGTTTTTTATTCGCAAAAGAGAACAATCTCGAATTTGACGAACTTTTGTTTGTTAATGACTCTTGCTATGGTCCGTTTTTCCCTCTAAAGTCCATATTTGATAAAATGTCAAAGAAAAAATGTGATTTTTGGGGGATTACAAGAAATAATTTTGGTATAAAAATCGGGAATACAAACCTTCACACTTGGTCGCCTCATATACAGAGTTATTTTCTGGTATTTAGGCCGCAGGTTTTTAATAGTCCTGTTTTTATGAACTTTATTAATGGTATTACGCATCAGGATGATAAAGCTGAAATAATTTATAAGTATGAAATTGGGCTTAGTAAACTTTTAAGGAAGAGTGGATTTAAAAGCGGAGTTTTAATAAACAGGTACTTTTTTACGGAAAATTGTATGTTAGCGAAGTGGAAACGGCTGATTAAGTGGTACCATTGTCCATTTCTGAAAACAAGTATCCCAAAATACGGTATATATATGCTTGGAGAGGTTACTGAGTGGAGAGATGTTATACCTTCAGTCTCAGATTATCCATTGGATTTAATTATAAAAAATGCAGGCAGATTTAAAGTATCAGAAAAGAACCAATATGCAGAGCTTAATCTTTATAGAAAAATTAGATTCCGTGTATTAAATAATATGCCTACAGGCTTTAGAGAAGTGGTTATTTTTATAGAGAAGAATACATTTAAACTTTTAAATGCACTTTGCTTCAATAAACTCAAGAAGTTCTGATACACATTTTCCCCAGGAGAAATTCCGCGCCCTAATTAGTCCTCGTTCCCTGCATATTTCTCTGTAGAAATTATCATAATACATTTTTTCATAAGCCTCAATGAGCTCTTCATCAGAATCAGGGCAGACTTTTATTCCGGCATCCCCGATAACTTCCGGGAGCGAGGATACATTGGATGTGATAACAGGGCATCCGCACTTCATTGCTTCAAGTACCGGAAGCCCAAAACCCTCATACAAGGATGGGTAAACAAACATCATAGCATTTGTGTACCAAGCTGCTAACTCTTCGTCTTTTATATATCCTGTTAAAAGAATCTTGGATTTGTCAAACTCATTGATAATAGAGTTAAGTTCTCCTTCAAATTTTTTCCAGGTTCCGCCTCCAAGAACAAGCGTTAAATCATTAATTTTGTTTCTGTTAATAAACTTGAAGAAATTTTTTATGGTGAATGCTATATTTTTTCTTTTACCGAGAGTGCATAGAGAAAATACGTATTTGCCGTCAAATGTCTTACCTTCTTTGGGCTCAAAATCAGCTCCAAGCAATGTTGTTTTTATATTTTCATCTTTTATAAAAGGAAAATATTTTAAAACATCTTTTCTTGTACATTCGGAATTTGTAACGTAGAAATCCTTATCATTTATAGAATTGTAGATTTTATAATACCAGTCTTTAGGGTTTTTAGAGATACCGTTTTCTATAATAGGTATGACATCGTGAATCATTCTGAATCGATTCAGATTTGCAAGTTCGATTTCTCTGGATGGCGGTGTAAACGGTGAAAAGTATACATCAAAATCTTCCAGCTGTTCTAAATTCTTCTTGTTTACCTGATAGCAGTAAGCATCATAAAATCTGGATAGTATTAAAACTGCATATCTTAGCCTAATCGGAAAGTTTCTTGTCAGGTATATCAAATATCCGACAATCCTGTTTAATAAAGAATGTTCTTTAAGAAGCTTTATATCAGAAAAAGCCTTGACTTCCTTCATAAAATACAAACGCCTGTAGTTACAATAGAATGTGATATCAACCCCTCTCTTTTTTAGTTCGCGGAAAATATTCAATGCGACATTAAAAACTCCGGCCCTGTTTCCGGATGCGTCATTATAATAAGACAATTCTGTACAGTCAAAAAGAAGTCTCAATGCGTAAATATTCCCTTTCTTATTCTGTTTTTAATTTTTATACCCAACAGGTAAAGTTCATAGATTTTATTAAGAGGAAAGTTTTTAAACTGTCTTGTCATTCTCTGAAGCTGATATTTCTCCGCACCTGAGGCAGACAGATATTCGGCAAAAGGATATTTTGAATAGTAATATTGTCTGTTATTTTCCAAATTTTGGTTAAGATTCTTAGATGTTACAGATCCAAAATGAAAAAAACAAACCTCGTTTGATACATAAACTCCATATCCTGCCTCGATTGCACGGTACTTAAAATCATTGTCTTCAAAAAAAGCTTGAGTATAATTTTCATCAAATTTCCCTATAGAATCTATGACAGATTTTTTTGTTATAACACAGGAAAAAACACATTCATCAAAGTTTTTTTCGTACTTTTTAGAATAGTTAAAATTGTGCTTAAAATATTGTATATAATGATTCTCATCCGTCAAATCATAGTGCGGATTAATGTGTCTTGGAGAGACGAAGGCGGCATTTTCTTTTTGAAAAACCTCTTCAACTTTTTCAAACCAATTGGGATAAAGTAAGATGTCGTTATTTAAAAAGCCAATGTACTCGCCGGCAGCAATTTCTATCCCCTGATTATTTCCTTTAGAAAAACCCAAATTTTTTTCATTCAATATAAGTTTAATATCGGGAACGGATTTCAAATACTCTCTAGTACCGTCTGTTGAGCCGTTATCAACAATTATCAGCTCAAAATCCTTGGTGTATTTAAAAAGGCTCTCAATAAATTTCTTTGTGTACTCAAGTTTATTGTAAGTTAAAGTAATAATACTCAATTTCATACAGATATATTAACCCAAAATAAATTTAGGGTAAAATATTTATATGGAAAAAATTTCTATAATAATGACAAGTTATAATTACGCCTCTTATATTGAAGAGGCTATACTTAGTGTAATAAACCAGACATATCCTAATTGGGAACTTATCATAATTGATGATTGTTCAAAGGATAATTCCGTAGAAATTATTGAAAAATACGTAAAACAAGATTCCAGAATAAAACTTATTATAAACAACAAAAATCTGGGACTTGCAGCCTCTTTAAAAAAAGCAATTTCTTATGCTCAATATGATTGGCTGGCTTTCCTTGAAAGCGACGATATTTTTTATCCTGATGCTCTGGAGGAAAAAATAAAAATTTTCCCTCAAAATCCGGATATTATTTTTTCCGATGTGGAATTATTTCAGGATGCAGATACGATTAAGTATATGGAAGAGCATTTTAAAGGAATCAAAAAATTTTATATTGACCTTAATAAATCAATGTTTGTTGAGGATTTTAAAAATATAATACCTAATATCAATATTATTCCGACATTTTCCTGCACAATGGTAAAAAAAAGCCTGCTTGAGCAATGCTGTTTTAAAAGTCCATGCAAAACTTATCTGGATTTTTACCTTTGGGCACAATTGAGAGAGGCAAAAGTATATTATATTCATAAAAAACTTACCCGCTGGAGGATGCATTCGGATAGTTACACAAACAAAGCTCGAAATAACGGATTTAAGCAGCTTATATTCAGAACAGAAATATATTCAATGTTAATAAATGACAAACCTGCTATTTTCCGCCCGTTTTTAATCTTGAATTTTATACGACGAAATTTAATCACAATAACATTTTCAAAAAAAGGTATCAGATTTCATATTGGTAAAGGCAAAGAACCTAAAGCTTTGAGCTAATATTTGCCTTATAGAATTTCATCAAAGCGCTAATCTGTTTGTCATTATCTCCGAGCCTGTTCACAGAATAAAGCGAGCGCCCAAAGCCCAGCTGCCTTAAAATATTCGTACAGGCAAGAGTTTTGATATGATTTTTTACCACCCGGATTTTCCTTCCGCTTAAAAGAGCCATAAACCAAAGCCAGATGTCGTCTGCATTTGGTGTGTACGTTAAAAAAATATCATCCCTAAAAACTTCTTTAGTAAAACAATTCGGCGGATATAGAACCCCTCCGACCCCCGTCAAAAAATTATCAAACCTTGCAGATTCTTCTTCTACATGTTTTTTCCATTTTTCATAGGGTAACAGTTCTTTTTTATCATTTACAAGAACCCTGTGCGCCCTGTGTACCTGAATATCTTCAGGATGCGAGATATATGAATGATAAAGTTTTTCTAACCAGTCTTTTGGATAATATACATCATCATCAGCTGTTACAATTACACTATTTTCAAATTCTTTCAGAGCATAAATCACCTTGGTATAAGATTTTATATCTTTTACAAAACGTATTTCCAAACCGTTTTTTACATATTTTGTTATTGAATAAGGCAGATTTAACAAGTCATACTCATCACTCAGCCAAAGAATTATCCTGTCAGGTTTAAGCGTCTGATTTAAAAGCGAATAAAGAGCAATTTCCAAGTCATCAAATCTTTCTTCATAAGAAGTTATTGACAAAACAACAGGGGTCTCACGACTCACGCTGTTTACACCTGAATATTTTCCCATACTATTTGCCAGGTATCGTATATATGGATTTACAACAACTCTTAGATGGAATCTGCAATTTAAAATACGTTCCAGCATTTTACATTGACTCCAATCTCAGACGATGAATCAACAAACTTTCAATCGGAGTATTGTTTACAGGTTTTTCTGTTTTTAGCCTTTCGGCCCATTCTATAATTCTGCGCTCAGCTTTCGTAAGTTCAAAATTCGACAAGTCAAAAAGCCCAAGATAAATAAGCCATGAATGCTTTGAAGGATATTCTTTTACTATTTTTTCTATCGACTGCTTTATCGCCGGTATTTTTTGATTTGGTCCCAATAGTTTATAAATCCCTTCTTTTACAAAAATATCAAAAGCTTTTTGCCGGTTTAAACTAAAAGTCTCTACCAGCTCTTTTTTCATTCTGTGCCAGGAAATATCATAATTTATATTTGCCAAATACTCATCCTGAAGCCTTTTTGTATTTTTAGACAAATTAAACCCCAGCCTTACAGAGAACTTTAACGCCCTTATAATTCTGGTCGGATCATCTATAAAACTTCTGTCATGCAATATTCGGATTTTTCTTTCTTCTAAATCAGCTAAGCCGTTAAATGGGTCAAACAGCTTTCCGTCAGTAGTTCGTCTTGCCATAGAATTAATCGTAAAATCCCTGCGTTTCAAATCTTCTTCCAAAGAACACCCTATTTCAGTAATTACAGGCAGATGCCCCGGACGCGGGTATTTTTCCTTTCTTGTCGAAGCAATATCAATTTTTTCGCCCTCAAATAAAACTCTTACAGTCCCAAAAGCAGAATTTTTCCGGATTACATTCATACCTTTCGCAAACTTTATTGCATCGCCTTCATAGCAATAATCCGTATCCAAAGACTTTATCCTGAGAAGCTCGTCTCTGACAGCACCTCCCACGCAGTATAAGTTTTTATTCTCCATATTTTGCCTTTTTGTTATGAATGACAGATGATACAAACGCCGTTACAATAAAAGCAAGCCCCAAAAGCCCTGTTACAACCTCGGGAACCTGATGGAAAGTTGATACAAACATTAAAACAGCAAGGGTTCCAATAGCCCAGTGAGCACCGTGTTCCAAATACAAATATTGATCCAGAGTTTTCCTTTCAACCAGCATTATTGTTAACGATCTGACAAACATTGCACCAATAAAAAGGCCTATTGTAATTATCAAAATATCTTTGCTTAATGCAAATGCACCAAGAACACCATCAAGCGAGAATGATGCGTCAATCAATTCCAGATAAAGAAATCCTACAAGGCCAGAGCATTTTACGCTGTCTGCGCATAATTTTGCTCTCTCTTCCTGACGTTTTTCAAGCCATTCAGCAAGCCCGTCTATAACCAGATAAGTTATAATTCCGGCAAGTCCTGAAGTGAAAACACTTTCTCTTGCTTCCGGCGCGATTTTTAACATTAATAAACCTAATGCGGCTAAAGTAACAATAGTGCAGATACCTCGAACCTTAGAAAGTTTTTGAAGCCCGTCTTCTAAGAATCTAATCCAGTGAACTTCTTTATTTTTTTCCGTAAAATAGTCCATAAACAGCATAAGCAGGAAGGAACCGCCAAAAGTAACAATTGGTGCGTGGGTTAGTTCCAGATAATGAGCGTATTTATGAACATCATTCAGCGCCATATCCAAAACAGACAAAATATTTAATTTAGCAAAAATTGATACTACAAGAAGAGGGAATAAGAATCTCATACCAAAAACAGCAATTAAAATGCCCCACGTAATAAACCTGTGCCTCCATTTTTCGGACATACCTTCCAGTTTCATAGCATTAACTACGGCATTGTCAAATGACAAACTGACTTCCAGAACGGCAAGCACCAAAGCAATAAAAATACAGGTCATTCCCGTACCATTATGAACATGTTCTCCCCAGAGATACGCTGATATCAAACCGAAAACCGTTACTATATATGACCCTGAAAAGTATCGCAGCATTAAATCCCTCCTTCTTTTGTTTAATTATATTATAATTAAACCTTTGTGTAAATATTAATCAGGGATTGAAAAACTTAGCAAAATTTGTTATACTCATGTGGAAACTTATTAGAGGTATTATTATGCTAAAGAAAATTTTAACATTTACTTTCATTTTGTCATTGCTGGGAATGCAAACAGTTCCTGTTCTAGCAGCTGCCTGTGAAAAAACAGTTGCTGTAGAACACCTTGATGTCCACAAAAATGCACCCTGCAATGTTGTCACAATCACTAATCTCAGAAAAACTGTAGAAAAAGGTAATGTACTGGTCTTTGCTTTTGATGAGAAATATTTCTCAAAATGTTCTAAAGCCGGTGACATTGTACATTTTGTAGTACCTCAGGCACTTTATACCTGTGAAGGAACACTTGTTCTGCCTGCTGAAACAAAGATTACCGCAGAAGTTACAAATGTCGAAAAACCGAAATGGTTTAACAAAAATGCCCGGGTCAGCCTGATATTCAGACAGATTATCCTGCCTGACAATACTTGCATAAATATTAAGGCTCGTCCGTTTACAAAAGATTGTAAATTAAAAGAAGGTCCTTGGACAACCGCCGGCAAATTGGCATTATCAACGCTCACTCTTGGTATAGTTGGTGCAGGTGCAGGTGTAGGATTTTCATTTATCCCGAATCCTGCAGAAATCGGAACCGGGCTTGCAATCGGTATTCCTATAGGATGCGGTGTAGGCTTTGTTGTCGGACTTATTACTCCGGGATGCCACTACAAAGCGAAAAAAGGTGAAACAATTTTTGCATTGTTAATTGACGAATTTAGCGTTTGCAATAATGCTTGTGCTAAGTAAAAAAAGCAAAATCAATAATAAAAAATCCCTTCTTATATAAGAAGGGATTTTTTATTATGCACTTTAATTACTGTGCTAATTTCTTGATAGCAAGAACAAGTCTTGATTTCTTTCTTGCAGCAGTATTTTTATGCAAAATACCTTTAGAAACAGCTTTGTCACAAAGTTGATAAACTTTAGAAATTGCAGCATTCAGGGCATCTTTGTCTTCACTTTTTGCCAAAGCAAGAGCTTTTTTCTGAGCTGTTTTGATAGAAGTTTTGAAAGCTACATTTCTTTGTCTATTAGCTTCTGCAATAAGAACTCTTTTTTTTGCTGACTTAATATTTGCCATTTTGTTTTCCTTTCATTTGTAACAAATGTGCCGGTTAATGACTCCATTACATTTGTTTATCACATGAGGATTTGTGAGTAATTATATTTTAATAACAAAAAAACTTCTTGTAAAGGGGGTGAGGACAGACAACCTGCAAAAATGACAGACTAAGCCTTCTTTATTTCCGTCAAAGCAGGGTCTAAAAGGCGTCTGCCTATATTGTCAAAATTTATTGAAAACAATGTTTTATTTCCGTATTTTATCATTTTTTCCACAACTCCCGAACCATATTTTGCATGTGTAACAAGATCCCCCTGCTGTATATCATCACTCATTACCATATCCTCTTGGGGAATATCAGCATTGTAAACCGGCACTATCGGAGTTGTAGAACTTCTGGTTTCTAAAATTTCCGCAGAATCTTTTACCTCTTCCAGCTGAATATTATCCTCTGCCGGCTCTAATATACCCTCATCATCCGGTTCGGCAATTTCTTCCAGAGTATTATCGGAATCACTAACCTCTTCCAGGAGTTCGCCTGTATTCAGCTCATCTATAAAATCTAAGTCGGAATCAGATATCTCATCCTCTTTTCTTGACGTGAAAACTTTATCTACATCTTTAACAATCTGTTCATCCAAAGAAAGCGGTTCTTCTTCCTCTTCCATATCGATTACAATATCGTTTTCATCAGCTTCATCCGGATCCAGCTCTACAATTGAATCTAATTCATCATCAGAAGATATTGGCAAAATCTCAATTTCCGGCTGCTCAGGCACTGAGGCCAATTCTTCGGCAGGTTCTTCCATTACAGGAATTTCAGAATCATCTAAATCTATATCCGCAGGCACCTCTATTTCTTCAAGAGTGTCCTCTTCCAGCAGTTCGCTTTCCGGAATTTCTTCCGTTAGCATTTCTTCCGGCTCAGTTTCTTCTGCAAGAGAAATCTCCTCATACACTTCCTCGCCGGGAGAATAGTCCTCAATCACTTCAGCCGGATGCACCTCTGTTTCAAAACTTTCAGTAACAGGAACCTCTTCGTATTCAGAAATTTCCGCTGCGTCTAAATCTTCTGCAGTTAATTCCGGCTCTTCTGATACCGGCGGAATTTCTTCCGCTGTCTCTTCTGCATATTCAAACTCTTCTACATCCTCCGCACCGCCGAACATATCTGCGTCAGGCAGAACTGATTCCGTTTCCTCTGCGGCTTTTGCTATAATATCATCCGACTTTTCTTCTATTCCGGCAGATATTTCATCAGAAGTCAAAAGCTCTTCTTCTATATTATCCTGCTCTTCTTCCGCTGCAAGAACTGCCTCCAGTTCATCATCGTTGCTGTCAGATGTATTTTCTTCCGTCTCCTCCGGCGGATTTACGTCAGGTTCCGGCTGAATAAGCGCGATGTCATCTATCTTTGCAAGTGAAGATACCAGCGGAATATAATTTGTTGCTTCACCGGATATTAAATATGTATCCTTCGGCATTGCGCTCAAGAAAGTTGAATATATATTAAAAATAGAATTATTTGCAAAAGACGGTACTATTATAAAATTGTCAAAAACATTTTTTATATCATTCAAATATTTGAACTTAGAATGTGTAACCACTGCTGTCGGTGTAACATCAGATAAAACATCCTTAATGCTTTTTTTGCTCACAGTATTAGAAAGTTCAAGAAATACCTGAATTTGAGAATGCGCCTTTAAAGATTCATATATAAATTCCAAATATTTATTCTGGAAAACAGCATCCAGCTTCGACAAATCCAGAATACAGCAGCCGGCATCTAAAATATCTCCAAGCCTTTCCATATCACGTTTACTGCTTGCAAAATATCCCAGCCTGTGAAATTTGGCAAGTTTATTTTTCAAAACAAGAAGCTTGAATACATGCGAATTGTCAACCATATCATCCACAATAGACTTTAATGTCTCAAACGGAACAAATGGTACTGTTTCCGAATATTCAGCCAAATCTTTAAAAATCTCCATAATTAAAGACTTGCTCTCTTCTGTCGCGTCATTCAGACAGTCTCTATACATAAATGCTAGAGAATCTTTGTTGAGAGGAAGCTTAAAATCCACACCTGCAGTATACTTTTTTGCTTCTATTATTCCGAGTGTGTCAATTATCACAACTTTTCTATTGAGATTATTAAATTGTTTCACAAGATTTCTGATAATAAGATTATTAGAATCCTTATCATCTACACTGACCAGCATTTTTTTGTCAAACGCAGAAACATCAATTTTTATACAGATATCCTCTCCTGTCGTTTTTCCGGCAATTATAGGCGAGTCTGCAATGATTGAATTGCTTAAAATATCAAAAGTAAAAGGCTTAACCTGCGCATCTTTTGACGGTAAAGTTTTATCATAAGCAACAAGCTCTCCGTCATAAAGGAATAAAATTTTTGCATAAGCAATAGAATTTTCCCCTGCACGTTTCAGTTGTAAAACCTGTGCAACATAACTTTTATCAATTCCGTCAACCTGAACAAATGATGAAAGACAGATATTTTTGTCTGCTTCAAATTTTATAAAACCGTCTCTTACTTCTAAAATCTTCATCAAGTACCCTCTGCAAGAAATTTTACCATGAAAATCACCATTTCAATACAAAAATTTTACAAAATGATACCAACTATTTACTTTTAAATATAATTCGTGGTTTAATTCAAGTATGAAAGAATTTAATTTAAATAATAAGATAAGAGCCTGTATAAAACAAAATAAAAATACTCCAAGAATTGCATTGACACTTAATCTGTCAATTGATGAGTCAGAAAAAACTGCCGGTATTTATACTCTTATGAACCGGCTTCTTCTAAAAGGGACGAAAACCCGCACATCAGAAGAACTCGCTGCAATTCTTGATGAAAACGCAATTGAACTCAATACGGAAATGAAATCTGATTATCTGCGATTCAGATTTGTTTGTCTTAATGAAGATTTCGAACTTGCTCTGTCTATCCTGAGCGATATTATACAAAATTCTACTTTTAACGAATTTGAAAAGGAAAAAACAAAACTAAAAGGAGAACTGACTGCAGAATTAGATTCTGCCAGGGTAAAAGTTTCTGACTTGTTCACAAAAACAATTTATAAAAATCATTACTACGGCCACAGCTATACCGTAATTTTGGATGAAATAGCTCAAATTTCCGGAGAAGATGTAGTAAATGCTTACAAAAACATTCTTACAAACAGCCGCAAATCTCTTGCCCTGGCCGGAGATGTTGAAGGGGCTGAAGAACTGCTAAACAAATATTTGGGAATCATTCCTAATGCAGTTGATACAAAATCCGGTATAGAACCGCCCAAAAACCTGAGCCGGGAATACTCAGAATTAATCAAAGAAGATGCAAATCAGGCTCAAATCATTCAGGGCTGGCTTGTACCGACTATCGGCAGCGATGATTATCCAGTTATAATGCTTATGAACGTTATCTTAGGCGCAAGCGGTCTGTCTTCCAGACTTTTTATGGAACTCCGGGAGAAAAAAGGACTCGCATATACTGTAAGAACGACTTATGAACCCCACATAAACACTGCGGTATTCAGTATTTACATAGGCACGGAACCTTCTAATATTGAAACCTCAATTGCAGGGTTTAAAGAAGAAATAGAAAAGATTAAAAACATTCCTGTTAGTGAAGAAGAGCTTCATAATGCTAAAAATAACCTGATTGGGAAACAGCAGTTTATAACAGAAACAAACTCCCAGCAGGCAAATATGATGGCTTATTATTCAATTATGGGAAAACCGTTCTCTTATCAAAAAGATATTATTGAAAAGGTAAAACAGGTTACGCCGGATGACATTCTGCGCTGTGCAAATAAATATTTCACAGAAGACTATGTTCTTTCAATCCTAAAACCCTAATAAGGATATTTTATGCTAACAGGCAACAAGAAAAACCCTTACGTCCTCATAATCGGTTGTTTTCACGGAGACGAACCGCAGGGGAAATGTTTAATTGAAGAATATTTAAAAGAAAATCCGGAGACAAGTATTCTTTTTATCCCATGCCTGAATCAATACGGGTTTAAAAATAATACCAGAACTAACGCAAATGGTGTTGATTTAAACAGAAATTTCCCGACCGAAAACTGGATTCTTACCGAACGCAACGAGTTTTTTGGGGGAGATTCTCCGGCAAGCGAAAAGGAAACAAAATTTGTAATTGAAACCGTTGAAAAATATAACCCCAAAGTTATTCTAACTCTCCATGCGCCATTTAAAATTGTAAATTATGACGGAGATGCGAAGGAATTGGCGGGAAAAATCTCTGAAATTATAAACTACCCGGTTGAACCCTCTGTAGGATATCCGACCCCGGGAAGCTTCGGAACCTGGGCAGGTATTGAAAGAAAAATTCCGACAATAACACTTGAATTAGATGAAGAGATTGATGTAGAATTACTCAAAGAGCCGGTTTTTAAAATTTTTAAAATGCTTGAAGAATATTAAGGATAAAAAATGGAAGATATAAAAAAGATTGTAAAAGATTGCGATTTAAAACACGTTGCAATAATAATGGACGGCAACAGAAGATGGGCCAAAGAACATGGACTTCCGTCAGCCGTCGGGCATAAAAAAGGCGTTGATTCTTTGAAGGCTGCGATGAAGGCTTGTGATGATTTCGGGATAAAATACCTAACAGTTTACGCTTTTTCTACCGAAAACTGGAACAGAAAACCGGAAGAAGTAAGCTTTCTGATGGATTTGCTTGCCCAGACTTTAAAAAATGAATTAAAGGAAATGGATGAAAATAATGTTGTAATATCTTTTATCGGAGATACAACCAAGCTTAATCCTAAATTGCAGGAAATCCTTGCAGATTCTGTCGAGACAACGAAAAATAATACAGGGGTAAATTTACAGATTGCATTTAATTACGGTTCCCGCGATGAGATTGTACACGCTGTAAGAGAAATTATTGCCTCCGGAGAAAAAGATATAACAGAAGAAACAATCTCTAAACATCTTTATACAAGAAATATTCCTGACCCTGATTTGCTCATAAGAACCGGCGGAGAAATGAGAGTTTCAAACTACCTTTTGTGGCAGATTGCGTACTCGGAATTTATTGTCCTGAAAAAATACTGGCCTGAGTTTGATAAAGAAGCTCTCGCAGAATGTGTAAAAGAATTTGCCCGCAGAAACCGCCGATACGGAGGGTAGCCGATTTCAAATTTTCTGGAAAATTTTTCAAATTGACAGGCAAATTTTTGTTTTATAGGTTTTCATTTTGATATGAAAATAAAAAATTCTTCTGGATTAAATTTTCAATCCGGGCTTACAGAAGCAATAAAACACGAAGTCAAAACTATAGACACCAAGGCGCTTGAAACTCAATGGCTTGATGTTTGCGGTGTAGACGCAAAATTTGCTGACAACAAAGCCCTGGCGTCTTGTTTTACTTATATATTAAACCTTTGTCAGGACGCTTTTAATAAGTTTAGCCTGCCGCTTAATTACTTGCCGCCGAGAATAAGAGTCTTTGAGCCGGATGAATTAATCGAACCCGTAGAAAAGAACTGTTTGGGTTTTTGTATAACAGATACTGATAAAGTTCTGAAAAATGAACCTCCGTTTGAATTATGTTCCGTATTCTTTAAAAACCAACCCGATGATATTGAGTATATTGATAATTTGAGTGAACTAGGCCGCAAAAAAAGCAAATCAAGCAGCAGCCATTTTTTAGCACATATTCTGCACGAATGGATGCATAATATTCACCTGAATCTTATTTTCTATAAAAACGGATATGAGGGTAAATGCCCTTATGCAAAAGAAGTTTATAATAATAAATTTTTCTTTCCGCACGGCTTTGAAAAAATTAAATGGCTGGAAAAAGATAAATTTACTTCACGCCAAAAAAAAATTATAAAAGAAACTATTGGCAGCTATGCTGCGACATCAAGACTCGAATTATTCCCTGAAGTTATGGTGAAATTGATTACAGGCGTTATAGATTCAAACACAATGACTTTAAGGCAGAACCCAATGGATAACTTAAAAACACTGCCCGGATTTGTGCAGAGTTTTATAAAAAAAGAATTAGAATAATATTATTAATCTCCCTTAAAAATTTCAGCAACTCCCTTGCCAATAGAATAGAAGGCTCTGGCAACAGCCCCTGCTGCCGCACCGCCCACAGCACCTATAACAGTTCCGACCACCGGAACAAACGAACCTACAATTCCGCCGGTTATTGCACCTGCCGCCATCCATTTTCTTGTTGTTGCAAACTCTTTATCAGCTGCTTCACCTGTAGGGACTTCATCTGAGCCGGGCGCACCAAAATCTTTTAGTTTTTTTGTTCTCGGCGAAATTTTTAATGTATCTCTGGCTGCGTCAGGAATCGGTTTACGCAATGTTTTTGCACTTGTTCTAAGACCTTGCAGAATATAAGCAGGATTTGCCTTCCTGTCAACTGCTGTAATTTTTATCATAATAAACTCCTTTGTTAGTATTCTATTAGAATTAAAAAAGGGTTTCAATATAATATTAAGAAGTATTAACCATCAATATCAATCGGGCTACGCTGGATTAAATCAATTGCTTCCCGCGCCGTAAAGACCAAATCTTCCGGAATATTAGATATTGTGCAGAATTGTCTCAAAACATCAACTACACGTTTAAATGTTCTTACAATATCTCCTTCTCCCATATCAACCTCATCCACAATAGCATCCCATTCAGAACCATTGACCCACATTTCAATAAGCGGCGAATAAAAACCGTTTATATACATAGGATCCTCAACATCGTGATTTTTCTGTTTTTTATCCAACTCGCGTCTTATGTCTTTTATCTTATTAAGCCGTTTTCTGACCACAGTTGACAACGGAAGCTGTGAGTACAAATCCGCCCTCATATCTTCGGTTGTAATTGCACAGATAACGCTTGCAAGCTCTGCCGGCGTAAGCCCTTCCAAAACTCCTGAGAAAATTATCTGCGCAAGGAATAATTCATTCTCTGAGCGGATTTGCGAAATAGTAACTCCCCGCTCTGTCGGATAATCATCTTTTATGTATCCATAATCCATAAGCACAGCTCTATGGGCAAGAAATTTGTTCCAGAAAATATCTTTCTGCTTCTCAATTTCTTTATCTAAAGCCTTTTGTTTAGCTTTATATCTGTTTAAAATATCAAGCGTTTTCATGTGCTTTTTGAATAGTTTACACGTATCACACTCATAAGAGTGCATTCGTTCTAGCATTTGTTTTGTCTGTCGGCCAAATTCTGCTGCTTCCGGCGTCAAAGGACGGTTTTTCTTTTTCTCCTGTTTTTGTATTGTCTTAAATACTCTTCTGTTTTGGACATAAATTTCGCGGATTTTATTATATTCCAACAAATCCTCATTTGTTTTTTTACACCAGCACTCGAAAGCATTGCATTCTTTTATTTTTTCTTCATTCTCTTCTCTAAGATTAAGAAGCGGCTCTATTCTTGAATTTGAAGAATAATACCCGAAGCTCTTTAGAACAAGTTCTTTTGCCTCTTCCAGAGAAAATCTCTGAAGCAGATTCAGAACCATTGAGTAGCTCGGGGAGAATTTACTTTCCAGCGGATTTGCCTTGCTCAAAACCAATTCCGCAACTTCTTCCGGTGTCTGGAACGGGGAACCGACAATGGTTACATACCCAATCTCATCCATACCGCGCCTTCCGGCCCTTCCGGACATTTGCAAAAATTCACTCGGGGTAAGAGTTCGATGCCCGTTATCTGTTCTTTTGGTAATAGAACTGATAACCGTAGACCTTGCCGGCATATTAATCCCTGCTGCGAGTGTCTCTGTTGCAAAAACGACTTTTATTAATCCTTTTTGGAAAAGTTTTTCAACAAGAACTTTCCAGCCCGGAAGCAAGCCTGCGTGGTGAGAAGCTACGCCCAGAAGTAAATATTCAATATGTTTGTTTTTATATAAATACGGATTTTCTGCAATATATTCATCAATTATTTGCCGGATTTGTTCCTGTTCTCTTGGTGTAACAAGGCATAACGAAGCACAGCTTTCCATCTGCTCATCGCATTTCTTGCGGGAAAATGTAAAATATATCGCAGGAAGCATGTCTTTTTCCTGTAAATTTCTTACAACATCCTTAACCGCATTTCTTTTTTGAACGGCTTTTCCTCTCCGGAAAACCTTCTTTTCAGGCTTGATTTTGTTATTCAAAGCCCCGCTTGGAGTTAGAAGCGGTAATAATGTGTGAGGCTGGGATGAGTCAAAATAATAATACCTTAAAGGTACCGGCCTGAAATCTGTGTTAATAAGTTCTGTCTTAGAGTGTACGGTATTTATCCATTCTGTTAATTTATCCGCATTTGCTACTGTTGCAGAAAGTGCAATAATCTGAACATTGGTAGGACAGTAAATTATACTTTCTTCCCACACAGTGCCCCTTTGTTCATCGTTCATATAGTGAACTTCATCCAGGATAATATACTTTACATCTTTAAGATTATCTGTAACAGAACCAAAATTGGTTCCGTACAGCATATTTCTGAAAACTTCCGTGGTCATAACAACAATCTGCCCGCTTCTGTTTACTGAAGTATCTCCTGTAAGCAGACCCACTTTTTCAGAGCCGTATTTTTCCGAAAAATCGTTGTATTTCTGGTTAGAAAGAGCTTTTAAAGGCGTTGTATAAAAGACTTTTTTCCCTTCTTTGAGAGCACAATGTATTGCATGCTCTGCAATAACAGTCTTTCCGGCCCCTGTCGGTGCACATACTACAACACTCTTGCCATCTGATATGCAATCACAAGCCTCTTTTTGAAAATCATCCAGTTCAAAGGGAAAATCGTACATAAAATCCTCAGCTGTTCTCATTAATATTATAACACGAATAGTTTTTATGTGTGAAGCAGGTGGGGGGGGGTAAATGATGGGGGGGGTAAATGGTAAAGAGTGAAGGGGGCGTTAAAGAAGTGACCAAGTGACTAAGAATTTATAACTTCTCCTCAACTCCTAAACTTATCAACTTCTAAACCAAAGCCGGCACCCACCTAACCTCCCTCATAAGGGAGGGATAACTGCCCCCTTCCCTATATGAGGGAAGGGCTGGGGATGGGTGATGATGGCGTGAGGGGTGAAGAGTACGTTTATGAAGTGACTAGGTGATTAAGTGGTTGAGTAATTGAGAATTTATTATTAAGAATTGTAACGATTTGTTCTGTTTGTCTAAAGTTTTTTCAAATATCTGCCGTAATACTTAGTATACAGGGAAATAACAATAAAGGACATCTATAAAAATGGGAATGGCAGCGTCACAAGCTAGATTATTAACGCTTACAAGCAGACTCCATGATGTTGAGTATAAAGCTCAAAATCTGATGAGCCAGAAAATAGCTTTGGCAACTCAAAAAGATGAGCTGTATCAAGACTATTGTGATGCCCTTGACGCTACTAAAATTCAGGTAAGATTCAACGACGGTGCATCAACAAAATACGTAGATGCTAATTTTTCTACTTTATTCGGCTACAACGAAAACCGGATGTCTCAGTATACACTTACGGATTCTAAGACAGGAAAAGTTATTGTCGATGATTTCACCGCAAAAATATACGAAGGTTACGGCAATGATAAGTATTGCTTTGCCTACGCGATGATGGGGATGGATGATAATTTTAGCTGGGACGAAGATAAAGACGGAATGTTTGTTGGTATTTCAACAAGTTATTCCGACGTAGAGCAGCCTGATTTGTATATGACTGAGTGCGAAGAAATCGTGTTTAATGAACATCAGGATGATGATAAACTCACCGCTGCTTATGAAGATTTGGAAAATGCCGAAACATCTGCTGATAAAAGAGAAGCTCTACAGGCTTTTAGAGATTTGTTATACGACAGCTATGCAAACGAAATTTATGAATACATGAAATATAATAAAAAAGATGATAAGGAAAATGTCATCGCCGCAGACGAGCTAGATTACACTACGACCTGGGATGAGGTTAAAAACGAATTTAATTACTACCTGAATCTTTGGGAACAGATTAACGCCTCCGGCGGATGCCAAGTTATTGAGCCGCAGTGCGAATCCGGAAAAGAAGGCAACGAATGGTTTAACCAAATGGTTGATGCCGGCAGGGTAATCATAAGCGTCTATAATACAAATAAAAAAGAATGGGTTGAAACCAGTGTTGCGACTAGTACCAATGAAAATAACCTGCAGGAAGTGCAGGATGAAACTGATTTGAAAAAAGCAGAAGCTGAATATGAACATGAATTAGATAAAATTAATGCAAAAGATACCAAGTATGACCAGGATTTAAGCAAACTTGAAACAGAGAGAACTTCTATTACAACAGAAATAGATTCTATAAAACAGGTTCGTGACGACAATATTGAAAGAACTTTCGGTATCTTTAGCTAAAAATAAGATTCCCTTAAACTAAATATTCCCTTTATTTCCCTTTTTCTTTATTAGCCGCTTTGAATAAGCGGTTTTTTATTTTTCAAGCTCTATTTTTTTAACCCGGGTTTGAATATCTTCAAGAAGTTTTCTGTTTATAGAAAGCAAATCCCCTATTATTGCAATAATTCCAAGCTGGACTGAGGATAGAAGAAATACCGATGCTAAAATTAAGGACTGAATATGCCCGTTTCCGTTTCCTGTTATATAGTAATATAGAAACCGAAATCCAAGCAATGCACCTAATAACCCTAAAATGCCGGCTATGGTTATAAAAAATCGAAAAGGTCTGTATACTATAAACATTCGGATGGTTGTTTTTGCAGATTTATACACATAATCAAATATGTTTTTGACAAGTTTTGATTCCCTTAACATTTTATTGACCCGGATAGGAACCGAAATGACTCTTAAACCTTTTGCATTTGCCTGTAGAAGGGTTTCCATTGTGTAAGTATAATTATCAAACACATTCAGTCTGATAGCTGCCTCTTTGGAAAAGGCTCTGAAACCGCTCGGCGCATCTTCCACCGGTGCGGAAGAAAGAAGTCTTAATACAGCTGAGCCAAACTTTTGCAGAATTTTCTTGAGAGGGGTAAATTCCTGTATTGACAAAATATCACGGGAACCGATTACTATATCTGCTTCATTGTCCAGCAGCGGTTTAACGATTTTTTCTATATCCTCTGCGCAGTATTGGTTATCCGCGTCCGTGTTAACTATAATATCTGCCCCGCGCTTTAAACTCTCGGCAAGGCCGGTGCGGAATGCGTTAGCAAGACCTTTATTCGGTTTGATGTTAATTACTGATGCACCGTGCCGGCGGGCTATTTCTGCAGAATTGTCCGTAGAACCGTCATTTATGACAAGTATTTCTATTTCATCAATACCCGAAATACGATTAGGTAAATCGCTAAGAGTACGCGAAATTTGTCCCTCTTCATTGTAACAAGGTATTTGAATAATAAGCTTTGTCATGTAAAATATTATATATAAACTGGTTAGAGGGGGCAAGTAATTGTTATTTTTTATTACAGTATTTGGGCTGCTGTTGAGACTGAGTTTTATAAATAAGGCGGAGGGGCTATGGAATGACGAGTATGTAAGCTGGTTTGTCTCCTCGGTGCCGTTTAATCAGGGATTCTGGCAGGAAGTCCTAAAACAATGCCACATGCCTCTTTACTATTTATACTTAAAGCCGTTTGCACATTGTTCTGATTTAGTGTTAAGGCTGACATCAGTTCTTCCGGGTGTAAATGCAATCCCTGTTATGTATCTTGCCGGAAGAGAATACTCCAAAAAGACCGGATATATGGCCTCTGCAATTACTGCGGTATTGTCATTTCTCGTTTATTATTCACAAGAAGTTCGATTCTACTCGCTGTTGTTTTTATTTTCCGCTTTGTCACTGCTGTTTACTATACGCTTTGTGAAAAAATCGTATAAAATAAACTTATGCGGATATATTATATCTAATATTCTTATACTCTCAACCCATGTGCTGGGAGTGATTTATGTGTTTTTTAACCTGATATATGTTTTTTATAAGAAGAAAAAATTTTCAAAGTCTGTAATTTTAAGCATACTTGTATTAATCCCGATTGTCTGTTATTTCGGTATTAATATATTTAGAATGCTTCCAATGTCTCAATGGTGGGGGCACTTTAGCTATACTAATATACTTTTTCTGTTTAGCGATTTTTTCTCGCCGATATTGACAAATAATGTTAATGCGCCTCCGGTGTTCTTTTATAATAAAAATTTAGTGTTATGGATGACGATTCCTTTGTTTATAGGGCTTGCCGGGTATTTGACCGGGTTGAGAAAAACCCTCCCTCTTAATATCCTCGTGTTTATGACAATTTTAATTATGTCACTGCTTGCGCTTAGCGGGAATCTGGTGTTTATTACAAAGTACGCAATGGAAATTCTGCCGATTGTCATTCTCACTACCGCAATAGGGTACGCTGATACAGGAAAATCCGGGATAATTTTTTTATCGCTTTTTGTTCTATTACATACAGCATCTTTTTTCTCTCCCTACTATGTAACAAAACAGTTTCGTTCGGAAGGACACAGAATCCCCGGGGAAATTCTTAACCGGTATAACGCTCAAAATATCGTTTTTACATACTATGAACCCAAAAGATTTGAACGTTATGCAAATTTTGAGGGTAAGCATCTTTATGCAATATATAAAAATAACCGCTATGATTATAAAGACAATCCTGCTAAAATATTTGATGATATTCCAGCCGGAGAAACCGTAGCAGTTGTCTTTCTTGATAGTGTGAGTTTTTTTGATGATGATTTTATAAACAAAAATAAAAATAATCCAAAAATTCCGGAGATGTTCTTGACGTTTTCTCATATAAAAAATTCATTGATAAAAGCATTAAATGACGGGTTTAGTGAATTTAAATACGCAAAAGTAGCATCTTGGACAGTGATTTATGCAAGGAAGTTGACAAATAAATAATTTTTTGCTAAAAATAAAATATAATCGCAGACAGTCAGTATCTGTAAAAAGATTTAAATTGTGAAAACAGGCTGGCCGAGATTACACCCGGTGCGGTAAATGGTTTGGATTAAACATTCCAACGAGTAATATCACAAAGTGACCGGTTAGAGTTACTTAAAGATGAAAATTCGCACCAAGTCTTAAATATAAATAGCTTAAGATTGTGTTAGATTTTGCGATTATAAAAGAAAGATTGCAAAATCTTTTTAGTATGTAAAAGGTCGATAACATATAATATAAAGGAGCAAAAAATGTCAACAAAAGCTTTTAAAGAAGATAAGGTTGCACTTATCAAAGAAAAAATAGATAAAGCACAAGTTGCAATTGTTACCGAATATAAGGGTTTAAGCGTAGAAGAAATCACTAAGCTTAGAAGAGCTCTTCAAGCTGTCGGCGGTGATTATATGGTTACAAAAAATACCCTTACAAAAATCGCTATCAAAGGCACTCCTTATGAAGTGTTAGCTGAAACAATGAAAGGCCCTATCGCCATTGCGTTCGGTTTTTCAGATCAGGTAGCACCGGCTAAGGCTTTATCAACATTTATTAAAGAAACTAAGAAAGGTGAAATTCTTGCTGCGGCAATGGATGGCAGACTGATGTCTGCTGATGAAGCAAAAGCTCTTGCTAATCTTCCTTCAAAAGAAGAAATTTACGCAAAAATGCTTGGCTGCATCAACTCACCTGCTTCAGGTATCGCAAATTCTGTCAATGCTGTTATGTCATCTCTTGTTAGAGCCATTGCAGCTGTCAGAGACCAGAAAGCCGCTTAAGGCAGGCTAAATGGGTAAAGGGGTAAAGGGGTAATATTTTAGGTTTTAATATAAAACTTAACTTGTATAAGCCCCGCCTAAAAACAAAATGTATTACAACTCAAATTAGAATAAAAGGAGAAAAACAATGAGTATCGAATCTATCTTAGAATCAATTGAAAAATTAACTTTGTTAGAAGCTGCTGAATTAGTAAAAGCTATGGAAGAAAAATTCGGCGTATCTGCAGCTGCACCTGTAGCTGTAGCTGCTGCACCTGCTGGCGGCGCTGCACCGGCTGCTGCTGATGATGCTGATGCAGAAGTTAATGTAGTTTTAGCTTCAGTTCCTGCTGATAAGAAAATCGCGGTTCTTAAAGAAGTTAGAGCTATCACTGGTCTTGGCTTGAAAGAAGCTAAAGATTTAGTTGATGGTGCTCCAAAAGCTATTAAAGAAGGCGTTAAGAAAGAAGAAGCAGAAGCTATCAAGAAACAGCTTGAAGCTGCCGGCGCTGCTGTTGAAATTAAGTAGTTTGGCATTATTTTGTAAAAAACTCCAAGGATTTCAATCTTTGGAGTTTTTTTATTTATTTAAAAATTCTAAAATTCCATTTGCAATGCCTGCGGCAGCATTTTTAGCAAAATCTTCTGAGGTATAAAGAACAGAATCAAAAGGGTTAATCATATACGCAGTTTCTACCAAAACTCCTGTGTACTCGGTCGGGCGGATAACAAAAAAGCTGGCTTGGCGAACTCCGTCCTTGCGGGTGCCGGCAGTTTTAGAAACGGACTTTTCTATACAAGATGCCAGGTTCTTGGCATTTTTATTAAAGTAGTAAACACTCGTACCGCGGTGTTTGTAAAGTTTAAATTCCGTGTTCCCGATGGAATTATGATGTATGCTGATAAATATGTTTGCGTGATTATGTTTTGCAAGTTCGACTCTTTCTCCTAATGACATATTTCCGTCGCATTCTCTTGTCATTACTACGTTTGCACCAAGAAGCCTCAGCATTTCCGCAAGTTCCAGAGCAATTCTAAGATTAAGATTCTTTTCTTCATCTCCAAGACAGCCTACAGCCCCTTTTTCTGAACCGCCATGTCCGGCATCGATTACTATCACACTATTTTCAATCTCAACGGGGAGACTGCTCACTTTAAATGTGTATTCTCCGTTTTTTAAGGCTGTTGTATAAGTATATTTTTCTGGCTTTGGGATATTTACTGTATATACAGAGGATTCTGAAAGTTCCGGATTGTATATTCTGAAAATGATTTCATTATCTAAATCTTCTATAGTAAAGGGCAGATTTTTTGAAAATTTTACGGTTTGAATTGAGGCATTTTTAAATTTTTTACTGTCCATTGTTATAAATTGTGCGGGGTTAGAATCCGTTTTATCTGTTAGACATACATCCTTTTTTTCAATCCAGGCGGTTTTATCTTTGGATAAAAATACTCTGTAGAAATTTCCTTTAGAACCGTTCACTAAGACTGTTGTATCTTTGAACAGGTGGGATATGCGGTTCATTCCGTAACTTTCAGGGGTGCTGCGCAGTGGTGTTTCATCTGTTTTTACAATTGCACATTTAGGTTCGAATTCTTTCAGAGGCTCATCTATAACAGGCTTATTTTCTTTGCGGAAACGATAAACCTGGGCGCTGTAGTTTGATCTTACAACGATTCTGTTATTACCTTCTTTAAGTTTTACAGTATGTGCAAATGCGCCGTTTGGGGCTGTGTAAATTCTTTTATCATTAATAACAATACTCTCAGCGTTTCTTGCTCTTCCGACAAACAGGGCATAATCTTTATCTGTTACGGTTTCTTTCTGCTTAGGCCAGATTAGGTCATAGGCAAAAACCGACGACATACTTAAAATAAACGACAGTAATAAAATCAACCCTCTTTTCATACGCATATTTTAATATAAAATTTGGATGTTATCAATTTTATGTTAAACTAATTATATGAGCGGGAATTATGTACCATTATATCGAAAATACCGTCCTCAGACGCTGGATACTCTTGTAGGGCAGGAACATATAAAAAAGGCTTTAACAAGTGCAATTGAGCTTGGGAAAATTGCTCATGCTTTTCTTTTTACCGGCCCCAGAGGTACCGGAAAGACTTCTACTGCAAGAATTTTGGCAAAATCCTTGAATTGTAAAAACGGACCGACTATTCATCCCTGCGGGGTTTGTGAAAGCTGTGTTGATATTACAAATACTGTTCCTATTGATGTAATTGAAATTGATGCGGCAAGTAACAGAAAAGTCGAAGATACGCAGAGTATTTTGGAGAAAATTCAATACGTTCCGGTTCATGGCAAGTACAAAATCTATATTATAGACGAAGTTCACATGCTGACAAACCATGCCTTTAATGCGCTTTTAAAGACGCTTGAAGAGCCGCCGGAGAATGTAATTTTTATACTTGCAACAACAGAAGTTCATAAAGTTTTAGATACGATAAAGAGCCGTTGCCAGAGGTTTGATTTCAGGCGGATTACGACTGACGATATTGTGAAACATCTGCGCTATATTTCTGATGAAGAAAAAATTAATATCTCAGATGATGCTCTTTTTGCAATAGCAAAAAACTCCGCAGGCGGAATGAGAGATAGTATATCGCTTCTTGACCAGTTAAGTCTGCTCGGTGTTTCTAAGCAAATCACGGTAGATGATGTTAATGCTGTTTTAGGAAGAATTTCATTTGATGTTTTGCATAAGCTGAGTGAAAAGATTATTAATTCTGCACCAAATGAAGCAATCGAAATTTTAAACGATATTTATAACTCCGGAAACGAGCCTCTGCAGATTTTAACAAACCTTTCAGAGTATTTTAAGAATCTGCTAATCGTAAAAAATTGCAGAAAAGAGCTTCTGGTTGAACTCACAGGACTGAATGAGCCTCAGATAGAAGAACTTTTAAAGCAAAAGGACTTGCTCGAAACACAACAGATAGTTTTCTTGCTGGAGAGAATAACTTATTATATAAAAGAGGTAAAACTCGCTACAAACCAGCATTTGTGGCTGGAAGTCGGGATGATAGATTTAGCTAATATGAGCGAGAATACGACCTTGCTTGATTTGCAAAACAGGGTAAAGGCTCTTGAAAGCGGCGGTTTTCAGCCTGCACCTCAGCAAATGGTCAGCCGTCCGGTTCAAACTCCATTACAGCAGCCTAAGGCTGTCTCCGTTGAAAAGCCTGCTGAATCTGCTGCCAGACCGGTACAGAACCAAACAGAGGAAAAAGAGGAAATATTTACTCCGCCTCCGATGTCTAAAAAGCCTGATGGAAATGATATTCACTCATTATGGCAGATGCTGCTTACGAATATTAAAAGTCCTGCAACAAAGGCGCTTCTTAACCTTGCAACGCCGGTAAAGATTGCATCAGATGGTGTTGTTATTACTTTTAAGAATGAAAAGCTCGTATCACAGATAAATGACACCAATAAAAAACAGATGATTATTGATGCCGCAAATACAATGTTTAACCAATCAAACACCTCTGTTACAATCCGCCTTCCGGGAAGCGGAGATACTCCTGTAACGCCTAAAATAGAACAGCCGGAAGCAAAAGCGGAAGAAGAGAAAAAAAAAACTGAGCCTCAAATAATTAAAGCCCATGAGCCTAAGGTTGAACCGAAGGTGTCAGAGCCGGAAGTAACTAATGAGTCTGCAGGCGAAGAATTTTTTGACGACAACACTGATGAACAGGCGGACTCAAAGCCGGCAGAAAATGTCAGGTTTGAGTCTGATCAGGAGAAAATGATTCTGGAACTTTTTGACGGCAAGTATATTGAATAATTACAAAAATTCTGCCAGAATAATGTTGCTTATTAAAACTCCCTGCAGATTAAGAGCGTATCCTGATTGAGTTTTTTCAAAATACCCTGCATATTTTTCTAAAACATTTGCATAATTTTTCTCAAAATCAATGCCGTACTTTTCTCTGATTTTGTTAGTGTTAATCCCTTCGGTTTTTCGAAAACCGAGAAAAATTTCTTCTTCCAGCTTTTCTCTGTCTGTAAGCTTTTGGCTATGTCTGCGCGGAGTATTAAAATACTCATCCAATGTTACTGAATTAGAATAGCGGGCACCATCCGAGTAGCCATGCGCAGAGACGCCAAAACCATAGTATTCTTCATTGTTCCAATAATTGAGATTGTGCTTAGATTCAAACCCCGGTTTTGCAAAATTACTAACCTCATATCTGTAAAAACCCTGAGATTCCAGAAAATTATTAATAAGTTCATACATATCCGCCTGCAAGTCATCGTCCGGAAGGTTATTAGGCGTATGCGTATAAAAATACGAACCTTCTTCAATTTTCAGTCCGTAGGTTGATATGTGCTGGATATCAAGAGCTAAAAACTTTTCTAAATCCTGTTTTACTCCTTCAAGCGTTTGTTCTGGAAGTCCGTATATTAAATCTACGCTTATATTATTAAATCCCGATTTTTTAGCAAGCTCAACGGCTTTTTTTATATCCTCTCCTCCATGTCTGCGCCCGATAAGCTTCAATATTTTGTTATCAAATGTCTGCGAGCCGATACTTAATCTGTTTACCCCAAGATTCTTAATTGTTTTCAGGTAGTTCTCATTAACATCATCCGGATTCACCTCCAGCGTGACTTCGCAATCCTCATCGAACCTGAATAAATTGATTACGTCCGCTAAAAGTCCGGAGTGGATGAGAGATGGTGTGCCTCCGCCAAAATAGAGAGTTTTTAGCCTCTCTCCTCTATAGTTTTCAGAGATTTCTTTTTTTAATGAATCAATATACTGTGGAATTTTTTCTAAGGAGCAAAACGAGACAAAAGAGCAGTATCTACATTTTGATTTGCAAAAAGGTATGTGAATATAAACACTTGAAGGCATTTACTCATCCAGCTTAATATAATTTGTGTCCCACCTCAGATCAATGTACTTAACCTTCTTATTAAGCATCTTTACCTGCGGAAGAAGTGACGGAATCCGGTGGATTTTTTCAATTGTTCCGGCATTAAGGCTTCCAAGCCTTATGTTAACCGTCGGAATCTTTACATACACATCTTTGGGGTTCCTGTAATCAATGTATTCCACATTTTCTCCTGAATCCAGCTCTACAGTTCCTGCGAGTTTTCTAAACAGATTGACTTTTGCCTGATTCCAGTTTCTGTAATCATCGCCGCTTCCGTAAGTAATAACCCTGTATATTTTAAAATCATCCGCAAGCGGCATATACTCCCGCCCGATTAATTTGCCGTCTGCTGAGAAAAACGCTATTGGCGGAACGTCTATATCAGGCGCTATTGTGATTACAGGAGTTCTTTCCACTACTATAATCTGCAGTCTTGCAGGATACCAGAAGCGCCTTATATAAACATTTTGAACCGGCTCTAACTGCATAATGCTTTTTTTCAGGTTTTCTGTTTCCACAAGAAATATCGGTTTTGTAGATACCTGATTACGTCTTAGAGCCGCCAAAATTTTCTGTGCAGGTACAATCCTGTTATTAACAATTTCTAAGGCCGGACTGTTCAAACTGTCAAAAGCATTCTTATGTAAGCGCCATTGGGGATTTTTCAGAATAAACAGCCCCAAAGCTATCATCAAAATAATTAATGAGAATTTCCACAAAGACCGCAGCTGATGCAAACGCTTTTGCGAGCGCCTAATCTGTCTCTGCATTTTAGCTTGCTGTAATCGTCTGTTTTGATGGTAGCTCGGATGTTCCGACATTATTTATTAAGTCCTGCGCTGTTAAGTATCATTAAAACCAAATTGTCATAATCTATACCGCAAGCCTTTGCCTGAGCCGGCAAATCGCTTGTGTCAGTCATTCCCGGATTTGTGTTAATCTCCAGAAAGTACGGCTTATCATCTTTTACCATAAAGTCAACTCTTGAAACACCGGAACAGCCGCAGGCATTGTGAGCCTCTACTGCCATTTGTTTTGTAATTTCTGAAGCTTCCTTGCTCAAACCTGTTGCCGGAACAATAAATTCCGACAAACCTTTTGTATATTTTGCGTCAAAATCATACCAGTCAGTTTTTGTTCTAATTTCAAGAATCTCAGTTGCAAAAGCTTTGTCGTCTTTTTCCAGAACACCTACTGTAACAAAGAATCCGTCAATAAATTCTTCGATAAGAACTTCATTATTGTATTTTCTGGCCTCTTTTACCGCATCATAAAGTTCCCCGTCACAGATAACTTTACTCATACCGTAGCTTGAGCCTTCTGATACAGGTTTAACCATAAGCGGGTATTCCAAATCCTGAACCTTTTTTACGGGATCCTCATTCGGAAGCACATAAGCCGATTTTATTAAATTTACATTAGTGTTTTTCAGAACTCTTTTGGTAAACTCTTTGTTCATACAAATAGCACTTGCCATAACACCGCATCCTGTATAAGGTATTTTCATAATTTCTAGAACACCTTGAATACATCCGTCTTCGCCGTATTTTCCGTGAAGTGTGTTGTAAGCATATTCAAACCCCTTGAGGTCATTCATAACATTTGGGGTAACATCAACAATTTCAGCGTTTTTATACCCCAGTCTGTGAAGCGCCCCCAGACAATTTTTACCCGACCTGAGTGATATTTCCCGTTCTGACGACATTCCGCCGCAAAGTACTGCTATTTTTGCGTCTTTGTTTTGTATAGTATATTGCATAATTCTTCCTCTTTTTTAGTCTTATCGCCGATAAATATTATTTCCGGCTTTAATTCAATAGTATAAGTCTGCTTTACTGCCTCATACATTTTTACCATCATCTCCAGAATATCTTCTGAAGTAGCACCGCCTTTGTTTATAATAAAGTTTGCATGCTTGTCCCAAACCTTAACTGTCGGAGTTTCAAAACTCTTAACACCGGCTTTATCAAGGAGCCTTCCGGCGGAATCATTCTCTGGATTCTTGAAAACGCTTCCTGCATTAGGATTTGCAAGAGACGGCTGGATTGTTTTTCTGAATGTGAGGTTTCTGTCCATAAGCTCTTTAATTTCGTCTTGAGAAGCTTTTTTAAGTTCAAACTCTGCTGATAACAAAATATAGCGTCCGTCGTGAAGCAATGAGTGTCTGTAAGAAAAATTCATTTCTGATTTTTGTTTAAAGACAACTTCTTTTGTTTCCCTGTCAAACAAACAGCAGGATACAAGAGTGTCTGCAATACACTGTCCGTGCGCCCCCGCGTTCATATAAACAGCCCCTCCGATTGTTCCGGGAAGCCCTATTAAAAACTCTAAACCGCTAAGAGAAACTTCTGCAGCTTTTTGAGACAATAAAGGATCTTTAACTCCGCATTCTGCAAGAATTGTGGTACCTTTTATTTCATAGTTTTTCATTTCTGTCGTAATTATTATATTACCGCTGTAGCCGTTGGACGAAAACAGAATATCGGAACAGCTTCCGAGAACTATATAATTATCCAGTTCCCTAAGCAGTTCTGAAAACTCTTGTAAGTTTTCAGGGAAATACACTCTTTTTACAATCCCGCCTATTTTATATGTAGTAAGCGGTTTAATTTCAAAATTCTCTTTAACCAGCAACGCAACCTGCTTTCTCTAAATTCTTGCCCAGTGCAGTTATCGTTCCTGCACCGAGACCTATTACAACATTTCCGTCTTTTAGCGTCGGCAAAAGCTTCTCTGCGACCTCTTCAATTCCTCCTGATAAATATTCATAATCGGCCTCTTTTGCAAAGATACTGCTCTCAACACCTTGTATTTTGTCTTCAGATGCCGCGTACACATCTGTTACCACAACTCTTCCGGCATCCTTTAATGCATTTTTAAAATCGTTCCACAAGGATTTAAATCTTGTATATCTATGCGGCTGAAAGACTGCGACAACATTTTCTTTTCCGAATTTTGAAGCTGCTGCTTCAAGCGTCGCTTTAATTTCCGTCGGGTGGTGCGCATAATCATCATATACTTGTATACCGCCAAATTCATAAACCTTCTGGAATCTACGTCCCATACCGGTAAATTCCCGGAAATATTCCGCCGTCTTTTTAATATCAACTCCGCCTTCATTCAATGCTGCTGCTACAGCTAGAGCATTATAAACATTATGGACACCCGCAAGTTGAATCTTGATATTTGCGAGCAATTGCTCTTTGTGATATACATCAAAACTTGTACAATCAGTTGAATATTGTACATTTTTAGCCATATAATCAGCCGCATGAAGCCCGAAAGTTATAAAATTCCCTGTTAAAAATCTAATACCTTCATCATTATTGTTAACAAGGACTTTTTTAGCCTGAGAAACGGCCTTATCAAACGTTTTGACCAAATCAATAATTCCGTTTTTGTAATAATCAAGATGGTCTTCTTCCAGGTTGTTTATCACGAGAATATCAGGAGAATACTTCGTAATAGTTCCGTCGCTTTCATCAAGCTCTGCAATGAAGTGCTTTCCGTTTTTGTGCTGGGCATTTGTATTAATTTCAGGGATAATTCCACCGTCAACAAAGGATGGATTTAATCCGGCTTTTTCCAGAACAAAGGACGCAAGTCCGCTTGTAGTCGTTTTTCCGTGCGTGCCGGAAAATCCGATAAAACATTTGCCGGAATCCTGCGCGGATTTTGCAATCTCTTCCAACAAATCTGAACGGTGATAGATTTTTAACCCGAATTCCTTTGCTCTGATAAGTTCAGGATTGTCATCCCGGATTGCGGAACTCTTAATAACAATGGCGCCATCAGGAACATTTTCTGCATTGTGCCCGATATAAATCTTTGCACCTAATTCCCGAAGCTTATTTATATATTTACTTTCAACAATATCAGAACCGGATACTTCGTGTCCGTCTTCCAGCAGATACTTTGCAAGTCCGCTCATCCCGATTCCGCCGATTGCTATAAAATGATATTTCATGACCTCTCCAATTCCTGAAAATATTATATTATAAAAACTAAATCTTTTACAATAGCGGTTTGTATTCAATCATTTTTTTATCAATATTTAAGCAGTTTAGGAGTCAGTTCCTCCCTTATGAGGGAGGAACTGACTCCTAAACTACTCAACTTCTAAACCTTTCTGTAATGTAGGCGGTAGGACGTGGTAAATCGTAAATTTACCGCGTCAAATAATGTTTCGGAAATCAAAAATTACCAAAACTTTTCCGTGTGTATAAGATTTTCTCCCGCTGTTTGCACGCTTCCCGCCACGGTATTTTGCAATATTTTCTTTTTTCAGTGATATTGTCTCATTCTTCATAAACTTATCCCCATATTTCCTATATTTAAAGGATTTCAAAGGCAAAAAATTATAGTTAAATATACATAGGATACTAGTATATAATCGGAGATAATTATGGATATTTTTGCAGTCATCGGGCTGTTTTTCGGTATAACAATGATTCTTATCGGCCAAGCCATGGAAGGCGGAAATATAGGCCAGCTGCTTCAAATTACAGCGGCATTTATCGTACTTGGCGGTACAACAGGTGCGGTACTTTTAAGCTTTCCTCCACAGACGCTTCTTTCTGCAGTGAAAATGCTGAAAAATGTCTTTATGCCTCCAAAGGTTGATTTTAATGCTTTGATTACCGAAATCGGCGGGTTTGCGACAAAAGCCAGAAAAGAAGGTATTATCTCACTTGAAAAAGAAGCTTATAACGCATCAGATTCCCTTTTAACACTCGGTCTGGGCGCGGTTGCTGACGGTACTGACCCTACACTTGTAAGAGAGATGATGGAGAACCAGATTGAACGATTTGAAAATTATGTCAACAACGCCGCAAAAGTATTTGAGTCTTTCGGCGGATATTCTCCGACACTGGGTATTATCGGTGCTGTTATGGGTTTGATTCAGGTTATGCAGAACCTTTCTGATCCATCTAAACTCGGTGCGGGTATTGCGGTTGCATTCGTTGCTACAATATACGGTCTGTTCGCCGCAAACCTCGTTATGATTCCGATTAGTACCAGAATTAAATTTATATATCAGGACGTAATGCTGTATAAAAATATGATTCTTGAAGGTGTTCTTTCTATTCAGGCAGGCGAAAGCCCTGTTTTAATTGAACGTAAGCTGCATTCATTTATCTTAGAAGATAACAAGGAAGAACAGGCAAATGGCTAGAAAAAAGAAGCATCCCGAACACGAAAATCTGGAAAGGTGGCTGGTCTCATACTCAGACTTTATCACCCTTCTTTTTGCAACTTTCGTTGTTTTGTATGCTCTTGCTCAGGTTGATGCGACAGATTTTGCCAAGCTGGAAGAATCTCTTAAAGAGGCGTTTAGCCAGAACACACTGCTTGACGGCAAGCAATCAATAATGGACGGAAGCGACTCGCTTTTTGACCAGCAGCAGGCAAATTCTTTCATACCGAGCCTTATGCTGGAATACATAAGTCCGAAGTATGAAGAAACATCTTTTAATGAAATTGAACAAACTATTCAGGATTTAACAGAAGCCGGCGAGTTAGACGGCATTACAACCAAGATAACAGATAAAGGTTTGTTGCTGACATTTGATGACAAATACCTGTTCGCTTCAGCTTCTGCGTATTTGGATTCAAATGCAAAAAAACTCCTTGATAAAGTCGGGGTTATTATCTGCAAAAAATTTGTTCTCCACGCAATGCGCGTAGAAGGACATACAGACAGCGATCCGATTAGAAGCATGCAGTATCCGTCTAATTGGGAATTGTCTTCCGCCAGAGCATCATCAGTAGTCAGATACCTTATTGACCGTTTCAAATTTTCTCCGTCACTTTTCAGTGCCATTGGCTATGCTGATACAAGACCTCTGGAGACTTCAATTTCTCCGAAAGACCCTGCAAACAGAAGGGTTGAGATTCTTATTATGAGAAATAAATACAGACGGGAATTTGAAACAAGAAACGATAACACAATGAAGCTTACTAAATCTCAGCAGGAACAGATTCAAAAGCAGCGGGCAGAAGTAATAAGAGCTATAGAAGGTGATTCAATCTCGCCTGCGGCAAGAAAACTTTTGGAGGAAAATCACGCAAGAAGATTGATTTCAAACCAAAAAAGTGAAAAACTTTCTGATAAAAATATGGAATTGTATATAAACCTGGATAATGAAAAATCAAATGATAAAGACCACATAATGCCGGAGATAGAAAGGCGTGTAATCAGACTGGATTCAAGAATCCCAGAGGATGAGGATTTTGGTTTATGATAACACATTCGGTAGGATTATCGCTTGGTGCAGGTTCTGCAATCGAAAGCGGTGTTGCGGTAAGAGAAATAGCAACTGGAAAACTGATTTATGTAGACAAATTGTTCTCAATGAATGATGTGCAGTTATTCTTTGAGAATTATACATCTTTAAAAAATTCCGTCATCTGTGTTTCTCTTCCCTGGGATAATACGATGCTTGAGGGTAAATGGCGTGTGCTGTCTAAACCTTACCAGATGGTTCAGACAAACGAGAATCATTTCTTAAACCGTGACAATTGGACGCAAAGATTTTCAACACGCGGGTGTGATTTGTTTTTAAAACTAAAAGAGCAAGGTATTGATATCTCGCGGTTTGAGGTATATCTCACTCGTCAGAAGTTTAATCTTTATTCCAATTATAAAGAACGTTCATCGGCTGACTGTAAATTTTTGCAATCAGCATTAAAATTAGAATTTGGTTTTGACGAGCTTCCTGTTAATATGATGCCTGTTGCGCAATTGGAAGCTGTAGTAGGAGTTTTGCTTGCGGAAGAGAAATTAAAAAATAATACAAAAGAAATTTTTGAATTTCGCGGCCTTGGAGTTATTTTATAAGTTTATAAGTTAAGAAGTTTAGGAGTTGAGAAGAAGTTATAAATTCTTAATCACTTGATCACTTCATAAACGCACCCTTCACGCTTCACGCCTCACGCTTCACACCTCACCCATTCATCACCCATCCCCGGCCCTTCCCTCATCAAGCACTACTGTCCGGTAAAAAATAAAATTTGTAAGTCAGACATTAATCCGACAATAACTGTCCTGCTGAACTCGTTTCCACTACTGTCCAAGATAAATTATCTTGTCATGCTGAACTTGGTTCAGCATCTTTCCAACTTGGCGTTATACTTGTTTTCTGGTAAGATCCCGAAACAAGTTCGGGATGACAGTTTACTTATTCCTCTCATTCAATTACCCCCGATTTTCTACGCTTTCAGGATGACAAAAGCTTACAAGCCAACATCTCATTTTATTGTCCGGTCGATTTTAATACAAGGTAAATAGCTTTTATTTGCTACGTCTTGCTTTTTTATGCTCTTTTTTTACCGGACAGCAGTGCACAGAGGGGCGAGGGAACTGCCACAGCGGGAGTTTAGTATACCCTCCCCTTTCCGGAGGACATCAAGCTTGTCGCCCAGACCAACCGGCCAAATACATTTACCCTCCCCTTGTGGGAGGGTCGAAATCTTTGATTTCGGGGAGGGGTTAGACATTAAGTTAATATTTTTAACTTCTAAATATTATCTTGGACAGTAATGCACATTTAGGGAAGGGAGTATTTTAATCACTTCATTAATGAACTCTTCAACCTTTTCACTATTCAACTAACCATAGCCCTTAAATCCCTTCAAAGTTTCCGGCAAGGATTCTTAGCGCATTATCCTCAGCTCTCTGGGCTCTGTCTAATGCGTCTTGAAGTCCTGAATTGTCAAAGCTTTTCGATATATTTGCAGCACGCTGGGACGGAATATATCGGCTCTTTGATTCTTGACCTTTATCAGGCTTAATCGTACATTCTGATGACGGAATGTAAGTGTAATTATCTATTGAGTTTGATTTTAACGGTCGCGGGATGATGTTTTCAGATGAGGGGATGTATGTATAATTATCAACATTTGTCTCTTTTGGAACTGATATAATCTGAGGATTCATGGCGTTAGCATCTTTACCCTTTGAAGAATGTGATGCTGCTTGTTGTTCCGCAAGACTTAATGCAGGCTGCGCTGTCGCAGGCTGTGCAGCTTCTTGTTTCTTTCTTGCCATTTCGTATAATCTTTCGTTCAAATCCTGCATCAAAAATTCTTTTTGTTTCTTTTTGTTGTCTTCGTTTTCTTCCTGTTTCATGGAATCATAGGATTTACCAAACAGGAACTGGCTCGTTTTAGTCAAGGCTGCGCCAAGAACGCCCATGGAAATTGCACCCCAAACACCAAGCCTCATTGGGACTCCGACGACATTTCTAAAGAAATTCGGGATTTGTCTTACTTTGTTCATTAGAATATTACCGCTCTTGTACCCTTTAAATGTTTCCAAATCAAGAGTTAAGAATCTTCCGAGTTTTCTTATTCCTTTTGTTAAAATATTCTGGTTTTTAACAGTGCTCAACTCTTTGAGTTGTGCCTTTGCAGCCTTTTTAGCAGCACTGTACTCAGCCTTATTGGCAAACCCGCCCGATTTAGCTTTTGTATTAAATTCTTCCAGAACTTTTCTGTACTGTTCAACCTGTTCTTTTGTCATTCCTGCATACTGAACACCGCCTAATGAGTGCATCATCTTTAATGCAAGCGGGAATGTGAATACCCAGGAAACGGATTCTATTAAACCGCCGGCAAGAGTTCCGACCTTCTGGTCTTTATCAGCTTTTTTAACATTCATTCCTACTTCAACAAGCAGAGGCGCTATGAACAACAGAGCACCTAATTTTCCCCCGCCAAATGTGATTCCGCGGTGTATCATCTGCATTAATTTTGAAGTGAATCTTCCGGTGCCTGTTCTTGCACCTTCCGACATACTGTGAAGTTTGTTGAATATTTCATCACACCCGATTGTGCGTTCAAACGGCTTAGTCAACGGCCCCATCCATCCGTAGTGGCCTGCGCCCATTTTAACTCTGCCTTTAACCTTTTCGGTTGCAAGTTTAACATCATTAATATATTTGCCGTAAACGTCTTCTTTAATTAATTTAAGCTTATTAGCATCAAGCCCCATTTCTTTGAGGATTTCCTGCTTAGCAGCATCCATTGCCCCGGCCCCGAGTGACTGGATTTTATTAATCTGTTCCGGAGTTTTGCCGAGCCTGTCTAAGAGAACCTGAACAACGGCTTTTTCCTCAGGAATTTGAGAAATTCTGCTCACATTAAAGGTCTTTTTGAGCATCTTTTTCTCAAAATCGTTTAATCCGATATCTTTAAGCCCCGGAGCTTTACCATCTGCGAGTTTCAAAGCATCAGTAATTCTCAAAAAGTCTTGTACAACCTCTTGTTTTTGGTTAAACATCTGGCTTTTAACCATACTCCACTCAGGCATAGACGGAGTATCCCGCATTGCTCTTAAAATTCCGCTGTTTTCTACTATTTTATGTCCAGTTTTCTTAGCAGAGCCCAAGCCTGTAATTACAGCCTGAACCGGCTTGTTCTGAATCAGTCTGGACTCCTGAATCTTATCTCCAAACCGTGCCGCCTTTGCAACTAAACTTTTTTCATACTGACCGCTGCAAGCTTCCGAATACTTATCCAGAGCAAATCCCATTGCAAGCCAGGTCGGTAATATTAATAAAGGGTGCTCAATAAACGGACTTATAACCCCCATCGGGTCTGCCTCTTTTATTGTCTCTACAAATCCTTTGTGTTCAAAACTGTCTGCCGGAACATAATAATAGTCAGGTATACGCACAGGCTGTTGCTTCTGCGGCTGCTGCGCCTGTCCCGGAATCATATTATATCTATCAAAATTTTGATTAATTTGTGTCACAATAATAAACCTTTATAAACCTAACTATATTAATAAAGTCAGATTTGCTTGAAAAATTGCTCATGTTTGTAAAGAAACTTAATATTTTTAATATTTAACCTCAAGCTCGCAGCACATCTGGCAGGCGCCGAATGTCCCGCCGCTGGCTTTAAGATTTTTTCTGAAACAACAGTAATGAGGTGTATTAAAAAGATCCTTCAGGCTCTTTTCTTTTACATTCCCGATTCTTTGCGAAAGGCAGGGGTATACATACCCCTCAGGGTTTATCATCATGTTGTTGTAAGGATAAGTGCAGGGCTTGTATATCTCATACAAAGGCGTATCCGCAGGAGTGTTGAAGAATTTTTCGATTGCCTCAAGCGGATTTGATGAATATTCAAACTTCGGAGAAAATCTGAGCTTTGTTTTTCCCTTCATTCCTTCTATTTCTCTGTAAACTTCCTTAAAATGTTCCATATCAAAATATTTTTGTATCGGATAATTTTCGTTAAACTCAGGAATAAAGCTTTCCTGCAAAACAGAATTCTGCTTCCAGTTATTATTCCTTAAAAACGAAATTGATAAAAATTCAAATCCCATATCTTCACAGAGTTTGTAAAGCTTCGGCAAATCGTCAAGATTATTCTCCAGAACAATGGTTTTTATATCAATCATCTGATTTTTTTTATTAGACTTAAGATTCTCCAGATTACTCAAAATTTTATCAAAAATTCCGTCTTTACCCCTGTTTTTGTCGTGTGTTTTACCGTATCCGTCCAGAGAAACAGAAAGAAGAAGAAGTTTGTACTTTATAAAAGCCTCAATAATCTCATCATTAATCAGAATTCCGTTTGACACAACGTGAACTTTGTTCATAATTTTTTTTGAGGTATAAGCAAGAATATCAATAAAATCTTTTCTGATAAGGGGTTCTCCGCCCACAAGAGTTGCAATTGAATAAAAGGGAAGCTGGTCAATAACTTTTTTCCACTCTTCCAGTGTAAGCTCTTCTTTGTTTCTTTCACACCCGACGTAACAATACGGGCAGGCAAGATTACACCTGTATGTAAGCTCAAGAAAATACCTGAAAGGAATTTTCGCCCTTCCATACTTATCATTGTATGAAAATGATGTATAAAGCCTCCTTAAACTATCAAACAGATTAGAGTAATTCATACCTAATTTATATCATAAAGAAACCTCTCTTAAAACAAAGAGAGGAAAGTTTGAGCGATGAGGATTCTTTATCATAATAAACTTGAATCCTCATCTTTTCATTAAACTTTAGGGGTAGATATTTAGTTTAAGACTAAAATTACGCAGCCTCGCAATCTCCACCTACCGGTTCAATGTATTTACCCCTATTTTTACTCCTGAGCTTGTACCAAGGCGCGAAGCACCTGCATCTATCATCTTCAAAGCAGTCTCTTTATCTCTTATTCCGCCCGATGCCTTGACTTTTAGCCCCGCATCTTTGACCGTTTCATACATTAATTTTACATCCTCAACCTTTGCCCCGACACCGTTTTTAACAAATCCGGTTGAAGTTTTGACAAAATCAGCCCTGCCTTCAACGCAAAGCTTGCAGGCCTTTTTTATCTCGTCTTTAGTAAGAAGGTCTGTCTCTAATATAACTTTCAGAGGCTTGCCTTGACAAGCCGTTTTTATTTTTAAAATTTCATCTGTAATATAGCCGTACTCCTTATCCTTCAATTTTCCGACATTTATAACCATATCAATTTCATCGGCACCGTTTTTTACTGCGTCAATGGTTTCCAAAATCTTTATCTCTGTTGTATTCTGCCCTAATGGAAAACCTATTACAGTGACAACTTTTATCTCCGTATCTTTTAAATATTCTTTTGCAAATTTTACATTACAAGGATTGACACACACGCCGAGAAATTTATACTGCTTTGCTTCATCTAATAATTTTGTAATCTCAGCTCTTGATGCATCCTGTTTTAAAAGTGTATGTTCTATGTATTTATTCATTATTCCCGCCTCTTTTAATGTTCGTTATCACTGATTCTTTCCTCCAAGCAAAGAAAGAAACAAATTAATTTATATAGAAAAATACAGCCGTCGCAATTCCCGCGATTAAACAATAATAACCGAATATTGCAAGTGAAAATCTCGACACAAATTTTAAGAAATATTTAATGCAGACATATCCTACAAGAGCTGAAACTACTGTTCCGGCAATTATTGCCGGCCAATTGTATGTTATAATCTCATGAAAATCAATCTTTACAAGCGGATAAACCATGGAAGCACCCAAAATAATCGGAATACTCAACAGAAAAGAATACCTTGCGGCAGTAGTTCTTTCCATCCCGCACAGAAGCCCCGTTGCAATAGTTAAACCTGAGCGTGAAAATCCCGGAAGTGCAGCCAGCCCTTGAGCTACAGCAATCAAAACAGAATTTTTAACAGAAATATCTTTTTTATCAGAATGTTTTTTGGCCCAATATTCACTAAACAAAAGCAATATACCGGTTCCGACAAGAAGAAGTCCTACTATTGCGGGTTTAAAAACCAGTCCTCCCGCAACTTCATTCAAAGGGTACGCGATTAAGACAGTAATCACTGTACCCAGAATTATATAAAGCCCGAGTTTAAAATCTCTTGAAGAATAATCTTTACTTTTTAATCCGTAATACAAGGCTTTTAATATTTCTAAAATCTCTTTTCTGAAATAAATCAGAACGGCAATCAGAGTTCCCAGATGAAGCATGATATCAAGAAAAATTTCCTGATTTGATTCGTGCACAATTTCAATCCCTTTAAAAACTTTATAAAAATTTGATGTAAAAACAAGATGCGCTGAGCTTGATATAGGTAAAAATTCACTCAATCCCTGAACCATTCCCATTAATATTGATTGTATTAAATCCAAAATATCCTCCTCTCCCGTTCTTCTGGCCCATACAGCTCTTCTAACACTAAGCCGTAAATTACATCCGGTAATATATAAATAATAACATAATTCAAAAAAAACAGCATTTTTAAAAAAGGTCAAAAAGCGTATTGTAAAAAAATCTTTCAGGCTGATATCTATTTTTTTCATCTTATGATATAGTTTAAATATAATTAATCGACATAATAAATATTATGTCGATTAAAGTAGAAAATATTCACAAGGAGTTTTGATGAGACTGGTTATTATTGCCGGAGGAAAAGGAACACGACTCGGGTTTAAAGATATTCCAAAGCCCATGGTAGAAATTGGCGGCAAGCCTTTATTGGAACATCAAATTAATCTGGCCAAAAGATACGGCATTGATGAAATCTTTATTTTGTCCGGTCATCTTTCTGATAAAATTGTTGATTATTTCAAAGACGGCTCAAAATTCGGCGTCAAAATACACCATATTATAGAGCCTCATCCGCTTGGAACGGCAGGGTGCGTAAAACTCGCGGAAAATTTATTGGATGACAGATTCCTTATTTTCTACGGCGATATTATTATGGACTTTGATATCAACAGGTTTATTGATTTTGACAGGCAGTATAATTCCATAGGCTCTATTATTATTCACCCGAACGATCACCCTTATGACAGCGATTTATTAGAAACTAATAAAGAAAACACCGTTACAAAAATTTTGTCTAAACCTCATAGCGGAGACGAATTTTATCAAAACCTTGTTAATGCAGGAGTTTATATATTCTCCCCCGAAATTTTTAATTACATTGAAAAAGACAAAGCTCAGGATTTCGGACGGGATATATTTAAAAGAATTGTTGAATCGCAAGGAATCCTCAAAGCATACAAAACGCCGGAATACATAAAAGACATGGGCACTCCGGACAGGTTTGAAAAAGTTAAGCAGGATTTTTTGTCGGGAAAAGTTGGGAGGCTCAATAAAATTAATAAACGTCCCTGCATTTTTCTTGACAGAGACGGTGTTATCAATAAAGATATGGATTCTTCACCTTCGGTGGCGGGATTTGAACTTCTTGACAGGGCTGCAGAAGCTGTAAAGATGATTAATAAAAGCGATTATCTTGCAGTTGTTGTCACAAATCAGCCGATGATTGCAAAGGGCTTTATCAGACGGAATGAAGTAGAAGAAATTCATAAAAAAATGGAAACACTTTTAGGTGCAGAGCATGCCTTTCTTGATAGAATTTATTACTGCCCTCATCATCCTGAAAAAGGCTTTGAAGGTGAGATTCCGGAATTAAAGATAGAATGTTCCTGCAGAAAGCCGAAGCCGGGCATGCTTATACAGGCGGCTAAAGATATGAATATAGATTTAGAATCCTCCTGGATGATAGGCGACAGCAGGCGCGATATTGAAGCCGGAAAGAACGCCGGCTGCAGAACAGTATCAATTGGTGAAAGTTTGGGGGCGGATTTTTGCGCGGAGAATTTATTACAAGCAGTTAAATATATTTTAAAAGGAGATGAAAATGTCTAAAATATTAATAACAGGCGGTGCAGGTTTTATAGGGAGCCATCTTGCGGACAAACTGCTGGAGGACGGACATCAAGTGACTGTTCTTGATAATTTATCGCTCGGCAGATTAAGCAATCTTGAAAAAGCTCTGCAAAACCCGGAGTTTAAATTCATAGAAGGCGATATTTTAGATAAACAATTCCTCTGCAAAGTTTTTGAGGATGGAGATTTTGATACGGTATTCCACATGGCTGCAAATTCTGATATTGCAAAGAGCCACAGAAACCCGGATGTTGATTTTGATAATACATTATCAACGACTTACAGTGTTCTTCTTGCGATGAAAGATTATGGAGTTAAGAATATTGTATTTGCTTCAACTTCCGCAATCTACGGTGAAGCAGGCGTAAGCGTGGACGAAAATTACGGGCCGTTGTTTCCGATATCCCATTACGGCGCCTCAAAGTTAGCCTCAGAAGCATATATTTCAAGCTTTTGCGAAAACTACGGCTTCAAAGCGTGGATAACGCGTTTTCCGAATGTTGTCGGCGAAAGAGCCACTCACGGCGCAATCTATGATTTTATAAACAAGTTGAAAAAGAACCCGAAAGAGCTTGAGGTCCTGGGAGACGGAACGCAGATTAAACCTTATCTTTACGTTAAAGATCTTGTAGAGGCAATTATTCTTGTGTGGACAACGACAGATGAAAAGATTAATTACTACAACCTCGGGGTTGAGACAAGGACAACCGTAAAAGAGATGGCAGAGATGGTTATAGAAGAAATGGGGCTTGAGGCGGAAATCAAATACACAGGCGGAAACCGAGGCTGGGTCGGAGATGTTCCGGATTTCAGCTACAGCCTTGATAAGATTCACAAGCTCGGCTGGAATCCGCGCGTAAGCTCAAATGAAGCTGTAAGAAAATCAATAAGATATATCTTGGATAAGGACGGTGTTTTGGTATGATAATCACAAGAACACCATTTAGAATAAGCTTCGCAGGCGGCGGAAGCGATTTGAGAAACTATTACGAAAAATTCGGCGGTTCTGTCGTAAGCGTCTCTATTAATAAGTATATTTATCTTTCCATGCACCCGTATTTTGAGGAGAATGAATATCTTCTCAAGTATTCAAAAACCGAGCAGGCAAAGAGTTTGGAAGAGATTCAGCACCCGATAATCCGGACGGTATTTAAAGATTACGGAATAAGGGGTGTTGATTTCAATTCAAGCGCTGATATTCCCTCGGGAACAGGGCTGGCTTCCTCATCAGCTTTTACTGTCGGGCTTATTAACCTGTGTAACGCATATACTGACCAGTATATGAATAAAGAAGTAATCGCGGAAAAGGCATGCAAGGTTGAGATTGAGGACTTGAAAGAACCGATAGGCAAACAAGACCAGTACGCCTGTGCCTGCGGAGGGCTTAATTTTATTGAGTTTTACAAAGACGGCGTTGTCGATGTGGAAAAACTCTATCTTCAATCAGACGCATACCACGTTTTGGAGAAAAATCTTTTAATGTTTTATACAGGCAAAACCCGTTCGGCAGGAAGTATTTTGGCAGAGCAGAAAAAGAACACAACGAACGATGAGGCAAAAATCAAGAATCTTCATAAAATGGTTCAGCTCTCAAAAGATTTGAAAGAAGAACTTCTAAAAGGCAATACAAACGCCATGGGCGAAATTCTTCACACCGGCTGGATGTACAAAAAAGAGCTTGCAGACGGAATCAGTAATCCTGAGATTGATTATTATTACGATTTGGCTATAAAAAACGGCGCTCTGGGCGGAAAACTACTCGGTGCAGGAGGAGGCGGATTTTTGCTTTTCTATGTGGAAGAACAGCACAGAAGCCGTGTCAGACGTGCTCTTTCAGACCTTAAAGAAATTGATTTTAAGTTTGATAACAAAGGCACGGGCGTAATTTATTACAACAAAACAAATTTATACAGGAGTGTGATATAAATGCTGTCATCAATAAACAATTATTTCAGCCAGTTAAAACAGACGCTGGACAAGCTCGACAGAAAAGAACTGGAGACTTTTATAAAAATATTACTGGAAGCGCGTGACAACAATAAATGTATTTATATAATGGGAAACGGCGGTTCTGCGTCGACCGCCAGCCACTTTGTCTGTGATTTTAACAAGGGAATGAGTTACGGCAAAGACAAGCGCTTTAAGGTGATTTGCTTAAACGACAATATTCCGACAATGATGGCTTACTCCAATGATTTGAGCTATGAAGATATTTTTGTGGAACAGCTTAAGAATTTTCTGTCACCTTCTGATGTGGTGATAGGAATCTCTGGAAGCGGAAATTCAAAGAATATATTGAAGGCTGTAGAGTACGCAAACTCAAAAGGCGCGGTAACAGTAGGCTTAACAGGTTACGACGGCGGTATTTTGCGCAGAATCAGCAAGTATTCAATCAACGCGAATATAGACAACATGCAGGTAAGCGAAGACATACACATAATGATATGCCACATGGTACACAATGTTTTATCCTTAATCGGCCGTGATGATGTCAAGGAGTTGGTCTATGGCTAAACTAAGCGTAATTGTGCCTGTGTATAAGACATCTGAATATCTGCCTAAATGTATGGAAAGCATATTAACGCAGAGCTTCAAAGATATTGAAGTTATTCTTGTATCAGACGGCGAAGAGGCGGAACACAGACTTTGCGAGAGTTACGCAGAGCGTGACAGACGTGTTCGGGTAATTAAGGATATACATAAAGGTCTCGGAGGTGCAAGGAACGGAGGTTTGGATTCAGCTTCGGGCGAGTATGTAAGCTTTGTGGACAGCGACGACAGCCTTGAGCCTGCGGCATTTGAAAAGGCGTTAAAGGGTTTTGAAACAGGCGCGGATTATGTTGTTTTTGGCGCCCGCCTAAGCGGAGATAAAAAATTGTTCAGCAAAGGACTTGCGGAATATTTGCGCCCGAAATTCCGCGGCGGTGTCTGTTTAAGCGATGAGGTAATTCTAAACACAAATGTACATGTTTGGAACAAAGTTTTTAAGAAATCAATAATAGATAAATATGGAATCCGTTTTGCGGAGAATATGGCTTATGAAGATTTTCCGTTTTATTTTCAGTACGCACTTTGTTCAGAATCGTCGTATTACATAGATGAAACGCTTTATAACTATTTCCAGCGTTCGGATTCAGGGATGACGAAGACATACCGTCAGGATTATGAAACTGTAAAAGACCATTTGAGAGGATGTTATTTTCTGTACGAGCGTTTGAATGCCTGCAGTAAGTATAACAGGGAGAGCGGATTGTTTTCTAAAATTTATGAAAACTGGATTCAGATAGCATTGAGCCATTGCCCGAAATCTTACCGCACGAAGTTGTGCGAGTATGCGTATGAGCTTTACGAGAGGATGAAGCTTAATGCTTACGGTCTGTATACACTGGAAAAACTCTCAAGAAGGGACTACAAGGGATTAGAGAAAAAGTATCTTTATAGCCGGAAAATCTTGTTGTTCGGCGCTCTTCCAATCGGGTGTGTAGCTGAGCGCGACGGAGGAATAAAGGTTTACATATTCGGGCTTCCGGTTTTAAAGATAAAGAAGCGGGGTGCCGTATGAAAATACCTGTGCTGTTGGAGATAGAGCTTTTTGTAAGAGGGATAAGAAACAAGCTTAGGCAGAAAAGAAAAAACTTTGAAAACAGAAAAATGTTTTTAAACAATGAAATATTTCTTGATGGCAAGCGTATTTTTGAGCTCGATGAAAAATTGAATATAAAATTAGATATTAAAGGAAAGGGAAACACCATAAATTTGAATTGTTTTGATGGAACAGGCGGTATTTTTATTGACTTACGAGTAGATAATTTTATTTTTGAGTTTGGAAAGAATAATACAATAAATAATCCGGGAATATTTATAACCGGCTATAATGCACCCGGCTCTTTGTCTAAATCTTCTTTTGTTATAGGAGATAATAATCTTTTTAATGGGGCATTTGAAATTGTCCTGCCAACGACATTGGATGGAAAAACATTGATAGGAAACAATAATGTATTTGCAAGGAATATTCATATTAAAGGAATTTCAGACCATTTAATCTATGACTTAGCAACAATGGAACAAATAAACAAAGAATGCGGAATCCAAATAGGTGATAATAATTGGATTTGTGAAGATACCGTATTTCTAAATAAAGCAAGGATTACAAATAACAATGTCATAGGAATGCGAAGTCTTGTTAATAAGGAGTTTAGAGAATCAAACCTTCTTATAGCAGGGAGTCCTGCTAAGATAAGAAAAACCAATATTGGCTGGTCATTTTATGTTAATGATTCTTATAAGCATACTAATAATCCTATGGAAAATATATATAACGAGTAAAAGGAGATAATAATGAGTTTATTGGAGAAATTTTTTTCAACAAAACTATCTAATAATCATAAAATCATTAAAATATTTGGCATTAAAATATCAAAAAAAGTTCAAAATTCAGATACCTCAAAAAAGACATTGCAAAATTTGCAATACCTGAAAGAAGTTTTTGCCAGACATAAAAACTCTGATATTAATATCTCCAGTTTAAATATTGCTTTTATTGTACCACCTCCTATTAAGGGTAGTGGCGGTCATCGCAATATTTATAGGGCCGTGAAATATTTAAAAGAACAAGGACATAAAATAACCGTTTATTACACAGATTTATTGGAACCTGCTGACATAGTAAAACAAAATATTAGTTCTTGGTTTTATGATATGACAGATATTCCTTTTATCTGTTATGAAGGTCTGCTGGGATATCATGACGTTGCAATTGCTACTTGGTGGGAAACTGCATATTGTCTTAAAAATAATATTGAAAAAATAAACTATCCTTTTTATTTTGTTCAGGATTTTGAGCCTTCTTTTTCTCCAATGTCAACCCAATATATAATGGCAGAAAATACTTATAGGCTGGGGTTCTTTCATATTTGTTCAGGGCCTTGGTGTAAAAATTTCTTAATAAAAAAATATAATGCACAGGCAGAGTATTTCCAATTTCCTGTAGACAAATCAATTTATTATGTAAAAGAAAAAATAAATACTAATTCTAAGAGAATAATATTTTTCGCAAAACCAGAAATGCCAAGAAGGTGTTATGAAATAGGGATACAAGCTTTAGAAATATTAAAGAAAAAAGACCCTAATGTTGAAATTATTTTATTTGGTTCTAATAAAGCCAAATTCGTACCATTTGAAGCCGAACTCAAAGGGTTATTACCAACTTTAGATGACTTGGCTAATTTATATAGAAGTGCGGATTTAGGCATTGTATTTTCTACAACAAACCCGAGTTTAGTTCCCTATGAAATGATGCACTGCGGTTTGCCAGTTGTTGACCTTGATATGGAAGGTGCAGAATCTAAATACGGAGATAGCAGAGATAATGTATTTCTCGTAAATCCGCTTCCTGAGAAAATGGCAGAAGAACTGTACAACATTATAAATAACCCTGATTTGTTAAAACGTGTTGGTACAAATGGACGATTATGGGCTGAACAAGAATTTGATAGCGAAGATAAAATGGGACAAGTTGTAGAGTCAACTATTCTTAAAGTTCTAAATAACAAGGAAAATTTGAAACAATGACAAAATTATATCAACATATTTTTTCAATAACAAATAGAGGAAAACATAAGCTTATACGTATTATGGGATTCAAATTTAGTATAAGAATTCCACTTGTTAAATATTCTACATTAAAAAATAAAAGTAATTTGCGGTTTGCATTTTATGTCGGGTGCGATGATAATCGTTCGGAAAGATATCGTGTAAATAACATTGTAGAGGGTTTGAGCAAAAGGTCTATTCCTGCAGATAGGTATTATAAGAATTCTATCAAAATTTTAGAGAAAAATGTTAATAAATATAATTTATTAATAGTGTTCAGAAGTGGAGATGGTAAGGATATTGATTATTTTGATGAAATAAACGACCTGTATAATACTTTTATCCTTAATAATATTCCTATAATTTATGATGTAGATGATTTATTATTCCATCATAGACAAGATACCATTTCAGAAGCAGTGTCGAGTTTAGTAAAAAAAAGTTCCATGGTAACTGTAACAACTAGTACCTTAGCAAATTTTTATAAAATTTTAAATAATAATGTACATATTGTAAAAAATACTATTAATTACAAACAATATAAACTTGCAAGTAAAATAAAGAAGTATAAAAGTAATAAGATTAGAATTACATATCAGAGTGGCACGATGAGCCATAATAAAGATTTTCTTGAGTGTTCAGACGCTA